>NZ_CAISIQ010000435.1 GCF_903885465.1 uncultured Nevskia sp. | reverse complement strand
GGGCAAAAGCGTCTGGTCGCTCGGCAACGACAACCTGCAGGCCTGGGGTCTGACGGTGCTGCTGTACGGCGCGATGGTCGCCTGGCTCGGCTGGCTGGCGCTGCCGTTCATGCTGTTCCAGGGGTTGTTCGGCGGCGCGCTGCTCGAGGTCGTCAACTATCTGGAGCATTACGGCCTGAAGCGCGAAAGGAAGGCCGACGGCAGCTACGAGCGCTGCCAGCCGCATCATTCGTGGAACTCGAACCACCTGGCGACCAATGTGCTGCTCTACCACCTGCAGCGCCATTCCGATCACCACGCCTACCCGACGCGCTCGTTCCAGACGCTGCGCAATTTCGACAATCTGCCGCGCCTGCCGAACGGCTACGCCGGCATGATCCTGCTCGCCTATTTCCCGCCGCTGTGGTTCCGGGTGATGAACCCGAAAGTGGTCGCTCACTTCAATGGCGACATGACGCGGGCGAACATCAAACCCTCGATCCGCGACCGGGTGTTGGCGCAGTACCGCAACGCCACCGCATAATCGCGCCCGGCGCGCTGACCGCGCGCGCTCATTACAGAGCGGTGCCGCAGCAGATCTGACCCATTCCGACCTGCTGCGGCCCCGCTTTCATTAATCCAATCTGATGGGGTTCGCGATGAAGAAGTGGCGTTGTCTGGTCTGTGATTTCGTCTACGACGAGGCCAAGGGCGTGCCGGACGAAGGCATCAAGCCGGGGACGCGCTGGGAAGACGTGCCGGAAGACTGGACCTGCCCGGACTGCGGCGCCGGCAAGGCCGACTTCCAGATGGTCGAGGTGGACTGAAGTTTGTCCTGTCGCGCCTGCCGGACTCGATCAACGATGATCGTCCGGCCGGCGCGGCAACCGTTGTAATCGCGGATGCGCCCGTCGCGCCGCGAACTTTCATCTTCAATCGGCAGTCCATCGTTTGGCGCAACGCCGCTCACGATCCCGGATGCCCATGACCCGTTTGCTGCGCTTGTCCCTGCTTACTGCGCTGTTGCTGGCGCTGGCGGGCTGCAGCACCGGGCTCAAGCTCGCCTACCAGAACCTCGATCGCCTGGCGCTGTGGACGCTCGACGATTACGTGTCGCTGGACAAGACACAGAAAGCCGCCTTCCGCCGCGAGTTCGGCAGCCTGCAAGCTTGGCATCGCAGCACCCAGCTGCCCTTGTATTCGGCCGATCTGCGCAGCCTCGCCGCCGCGTTTGAGCAGGACCCGGCGCCGCGCGAAGCACTCGAACGCGCGATGAGCCAGATCGAGGCGCATGGCGATCGGCTCTGGCAGCAGGCGCAACCGGCGACCGCAAGCTTGCTCGCCTCGCTGCGCGACGAGCAGATCGACGAGTTCAGCAAACGCACACGCGAACGGATCGACGATGAAGAAGCCGACCGTGCCGACGAGAAGCCCGCCGAGCGTCGCAAGCGCTGGCTGCGCGAACAACGCGAAAACCTGGAACGCTGGACCGGCCACCTGAACGATCGCCAGAAAGCTTTGCTCGAAGCCGGCTGGGAACGCCGCGTACCGAGCCTGCTGAGCCCGGAACAGCGCAAGGCGCAGCGTCTGGCCACCTTCGAAGAGTTCGTCACCGTTCTCGCCACGCGCCACGAACCGGGCTTGATCGACCGCCTGAACGCCAACGGTGACGAGCGCGAACAGGAACGCAGCGCCCGCGATTCGGCCCGCGATCGCGGCTTGCTGATCGAACTGCTGCAGGCCTGCGATGCGACCCAGCGCCAACGTGTGCGCGAGCGCGTGCTCG
>NZ_CAISIQ010000434.1 GCF_903885465.1 uncultured Nevskia sp. | reverse complement strand
GCGCGGATGCGCTCGGCCAGGGTGCCCTGCGGATTGAATTCGATCTCGATCTCGCCGGTCATGTAGCGCTGTTCGAGAATCTGGTTTTCGCCGACGTAGCTGGCCAGCACTTTCTTGATCTGGTTGTTGGCCAGCACCAGCCACATGCCGTGGTTGTCGCAGCCGACGTTGTTGCCGATTACGGTCAGATCCTTCGCGCCCGAGTCGCGCAGCGCGACGATCAGGTTCTCGGGAATGCCGCAGAGGCCGAAGCCTCCGGACATGAAGGTCATGCCGTCAAAGGTGATCCCGGCCAGCGCACTGGCGGCATCGGGATAGAGTTTGTTTGCCATCGAGCTGCTGTCTCCTTGTGTGTACCGCAGTCAGTGCATCGGCAGCCAGCCCTGCAACGGGCCAGCAGCCAGGATTGGTGTCAGACGCCAGCCGCAGCCAGCAGGCGACGCGCCGCCTTCAGATGCGGCACGTCGAGCATCTTGCCGTCGAGCTGGACCGCGCCCGCGCCGGTCTCGAAAGCCGCAATCACGCGATGGGCGAAGGCAATCTCTTCCTCGCTGGGCGAGAACGCGGCATTGATCACCGGCACCTGGTCCGGATGGATCGCGCACTTGCCGGTGAAGCCATCGTAGCGGGCACCCTCGCTGTTGGCGCGGCAGCCGTCGCTGTTGCGGAAATCGACGTAGACCGTGTCCAGCGCCTCAACACCGAGCGCATGCGCCGCCAGCAGGCACTGGATGCGGGCGTGCTCGTAAACCGGCCGCCAGCGGCCATCGGCCTGCCGTGGATCGCCAGCGCCCATCGCCGAGCTGAGGTCTTCCCCGCCCCACATCAGGGCCTTCAGGCGCGGGAAGCTGTGACGCGTGAACTCGCCCATGCGCAGCACGGCCGCCGGCGTCTCGGTGATCACCGCGAGGATGGCGATGCCGCCAAGCGGCAGCCCGGCCTGGGTTTCGGCCATGTCGAGGTAATGACTGACCGTAGTGATGTCTTCCGGCCCGAACACCTTCGGCAGCACGATGCCGACCGGCTTCGATGCGACGACGGCCGCGAGATCGCGCAGCAACTCGCCGGAAGCCAGATCGTTGACCCGGATCCAGACTTCGCTGGCACCGCTATAGGTCTTCAGGTATTCGACGAGCAGCAGGCGAGCCAGCGGCTTGCGCTCCGGCAACACCGAATCCTCAAGGTCGAAAGCCAGCGCATCGGCACCACAGCTGACCGCCTTGGCGAGCTTGCGCTCATTGTCGGCGGGCACGAACAGGATCGATTTCATCGGGAATTGGTCGGCAGTTTTATGGATTTTGCACAGCTCGGGCGATTGCCGGACAAGGGTTTTCCCTCTGTCCGGTCATCCACCGCGTCGATTTATAGTATGGTTCCGTACTATTATTTGCATACCGGCTCGCTGCCGTCACCTTGCTGCTGTGACAGGCCGCTGCAGCCACCTTTGAATCGAGTCCTCACGGAGACATCGTCTTGAGTCGTTCAACCCGGGGCATCGTCTCCTATGGTGCCCATATTCCACGTCTGCGCATCAGCCGCGCGGCGATTGCCGAAGCACACGCCTGGGCGCTGCCCGGTCTCAAGGGCCAGGCCAAGGGCGAACGCGCCCTGTGCAGCTGGGACGAAGATGCGATCACCCTCGCCGTCGCCGCTGCCCGCGATGCCGTTCGTGACAACGGCCGCGCCGCACCCGCCGCGCTAACCCTGGCCTCGACCACTGCGCCGTTCGCCGATCTACAGAACGCGGTGATCGTCGCCAGCGCGCTGAATCTGTCTACCTCGACTCAGTGCAGCGACCTCGCCGGCTCGACCCGTGCCGGCCTGAGCGCGCTGGCCCAGGCTCTGGAATCCGCTGCCGAAGGTGATGCGCTGGTCGTCGCCGCCGATCGCCGTTCGGCAAAGCCGGGCAGTGCTCAGGAAATGCAGTTCGGCGCGGGTGCTGCCGCGATCCAGGTCGGTGAGGATGCTTCGCTCGCCAAGTACCTCGGTCGCGAATCGGTATCGCACCTGTTCGTCGACCACTTCCGCGCCACGGGCGAGAAGCACGACTACTACTGGGAAGAGCGCTGGATTCGCGATGAAGGCGTGGCCAAGGTCATCCCGGCCGCGGTCAAGCGCCTGCTCGCCAAGACCGGCCGCGCCGCTACCGACGTCAAATGGTTCGGCCTGGCCGGTGCGCCTTCGGGCTCCGACAAGCTGGTCGCCAAGACGCTCGGCATCGCGCCCGAGCAGATCATTCCGGACCTCGCCGGCAACGTCGGCGACTGCGGCACGGCACATGCGCCGCTGCAGCTGATCCACGCGCTGGAGAACGCCAAACCGGGTGATCTGATCATCGTCACTGCGTTCGGCCAGGGCTGCGAAGTGCTGGCGTTCGAGATGGGCGAAGGCAGGCATCGTCCGGCCACCGGGCTGGCGAAGTCGATTGCTGCGCGCATTCCTGAAACCTCGTACATGAAGATGGCGTCGTTCGAGGGCGAGATCGACCTCGAATGGGGCATGCGTGCCGAAACCGACGTCAAGGCAGCACTGACCCAGCACTATCGCTCGGCTGATCAGATCAACGCCTTTGTCGGTGGCCGCTGCAAGGTCTGCAACACCGTGCAGTTTCCGCGTCTGCCGAACTGCGTCAGCTGCGCTTCGCCGGATTCGCAGACGCCGTTCAACTTCGCCGACGAGCTCGGCCAGGTCGCCACCTTCAGCGCCGACTGGCTGCAGTTCTATCTGGCGCCGCCGCTGTATGTCGGCTTGGTCCAGTTCGATGTCGGTTCGCGCCTGCTGATGGAAATCGTCGAAGTCGGCTCGGCCGGCATCGATGTCGGCACGCGGCTGTCGATGCAGTTCCGGATCAAGGCGCGCGACCGCAAGCGGCATTACAGCCGCTATTTCTGGAAAGCGGTTCCCGTTCGTTAAGACGCCAGGAAAAAGAGAAAAAACATGGCAACCGGTATCAAGGACAAGGTCGCAATCCTCGGCATGGGCTGCTCGCGGTTCGGCGAGCGCTGGGACGTGGGTAGCGAACAGCTGATCAACGAAGCATTCACCGAAGCGCTGGCCGACACCGGCATCGATCGCAGCCAGATCGGCGCCGCCTGGTTCGGCTCGGCACTGGACTCGGTCAACGTCGGCAACTCGGCGATTCCGCTGACCACCGCGCTGCGCCTGCAGGGCATCCCGGTGACGCGCGTCGAGAACATGTGCGCCACCGGCACCGAAGCGCTGCGTGGCGCGACCTATGCGGTCGCTTCCGGCGCGGTGGACATCGCGCTGGCCGTGGGTGTCGAAAAGCTCAAGGACACCGGCTACGGCGGCTTGCCGGTGCCCGGCAAAGGTACGCTGAACGATCTGTGGATGCCGTACTGCTCGGCACCCGCAGGCTTCGCCCAGCTCGCTGCTGGCTACCGCGCCAAGTACGGCATCGACCGTGAACTGCTGAAGCGCGCGCTGGCCACGGTGTCCTGGAAGAGCCATCAGAACGGCGTCAAGAGCCCGAAGGCCCATCTGCGCAAGGCGGTGACGATGGAGACCATCCTCAACGCGCCGATGATCGCCGAACCGCTGGGCGTGTTCGACTGCTGCGGCGTCAGCGATGGCGCGGCGGTGGCAATCGTCACCACTCCGGAAATCGCCCGTGCACTGGGCAAGAAGGATCTGGTCACCATCAAGGCGCTGCAGCTGGCCTCGAGCAGCGGCCGCGAATCCGGCATGACCGAATGGGACGGCGCCCGCGTGCCGAACACCCGCATGGCCGCTGCTGCCGCCTACAAGGAAGCCGGTATCCGCGATCCGCGCAAGGAACTGAGCCAGATCGAAGTGCACGACTGCTTCTCGATCACCGAACTGGTGACCATGGAAGACCTCGGTCTGTCCGAGGACGGCCACGCCGTGCAGGACGTGCTCGATGGCGTCTACAACGCCGACGGCAAGATTCCCTGCCAGATCGACGGCGGCCTGAAGTGCTTCGGTCACCCGATCGGTGCGACCGGCCTGCGCATGGTCTACGAGCATTACCTGCAGCTGCTCGGCCGCGCTGGCGAACGCCAGCTGAAGAACCCGACCCTGGGCCTGTCCCACAACCTCGGCGGCGTGCCCTACAACGGCGTGGCGGCGATCAGCATCGTCGGCCTGATGTAAGCATTGCTGCGCAGCATCCAGCGCCGGATACCTCGCTGAGGTCCGGCGCTTTTTTTATGCTCGAGAAAACCGATTCGTGAATTGAACCAATCACGCTATTCTTGGATCGTGACAGTACACACTGTCTGTATCGATACCACAGGATTGAACATGGCCGTTTCACGCAGCAAGACGGGGAAAGTAAGCCCCCCGGCACCCGCATCGACATCGGCGCGCAGCAGCGACAACGGCAGCCCAACGCGCGCCGGCAAGACGCTCGGCATCGATCCGGTACCGCCGGAACTCGACGAAGTGGCTCGCGACGCCATCCGTCTGAGCTTTCTGATGCACGACGTCTCGCGGATGCGCCGCAACACCTACGACCAGTTCATGAAGCCGCTCGGCATCACTCGCGCCCAGTGGTGGGTGCTGGCCCATCTGTCGCGTCACGACGGGATGATGCAGACCCAGTTGGCCGATGTGCTCGAAGTCGGCAAGGCCAGCCTCGGCGTGGTCGTCGAAGGTCTGGAAACCAATGGCTGGATCAGCCGCCGCCCGGACCCCACCGACAAGCGCGCCAAGCGCGTCTATCTGACCAAGCCCGCCCAGGGGCTGATCAAGCGGATGACGGTGCTGGAAGTCGAATTCAACGACCGGGTGTTCGCCAATCTGCCGCTGGACGAGCGGGCCGCACTGTTCAGTTCGCTGATCAAGGTCAAGCAGTCCCTGGGCCGGGTGGCCGGCAGTCTTCAACAACCTCAACCTGCCCGGCTGACTGGCGTGGCGCGAAACAAGAAAGGCTCCCCGACCATCGCGATCGGGGAGCCTTAGTCAAACCTCATTCAGATCAGTGGGACAGCGCAACGCCCGCCGGCGACCTGGATGCCGCCGTCTGCGTCCGCACCAGGGCCTGAGCCTCCGCCGCTTCGCGATCCAGTTCCTTGCTCATGTACCAGGCCGTGAGATTGAGGTAGGCGCCCCAGACCGCCATCGGCAGATAGAAGCCGAGCAGACCGTTATAGGCAAACGGCCCGCTCTTGAAGAACGCTGGACCTGCCGCGGTCAGCAGCGACGCTGCGCCGGCAAAGGTGAACCAGGTCAGCCAGCGCGGAATCATCGGTTGCTCGCGCGAATCCTGGAGTTCGACGATGCCAGTCGCGATCATCTCGACAGCGAGATAGATCCAGCCCAGCAGGAACGCGAACCAGGCCCAGTCGTACCAGGACTGGATCACGTCCGCACTGGTCTCCGGCCGATAGGCGCAGACGATCCAGGCGCAGGCGTTCATGAAGATGATCAGCGAGATGAAGATGCCGCAAACGCCGGTGGTGATCGACCACAGCGGTCGCCGCCCTTCGATCTTTGCCAGCATCAGCCCGAACTGGATCGACGCCGGCACCAGGAAACCGCAGGCGATGTAGAAGATCGTGCAGCCGATGATCGTGCCCCAGTGATGGGTTTCGCTGAACCAGAGCTTGGTGGCTTCGAGGCCGGCATCCGCCGGCAGCGGTGCCCAGAAATGGGCGATGCCGAGCCAGCCGATGGCGGTCAGAGCGCTGAAGATCCAGCTGCACCAGAGGCCGAACTTCTGCGAGCCGGTATTGAGATTTTCCTGCTTGTCCATGAGTAGCCCCGTTGACGATGAAACGGCTGATCTGCCATTGAGGCCAGTCACCGTCGAAGCAGCACTGCTTCTCCGGCCACTGGCCACCAAGCAGTGGCAACCGCTTCAGAACACCATGACCGGCTTGATCGCCCCGCCCTTCTCGGAGGCGTGCGCGGCTTCGTTGATCTCGCTGAACTTGAACTTGGTGATCAGGCGATCGAACGGGAACTTGCCGGCCTTGAACCAGGCCGTCATCTGCGGGATGAAGGTCTTCGGATCGGCATCACCTTCGGTGATGTATTTCACGCCGACACCGCGGATCAGCATGCTCATCATGTTCGCCGGCAGCATCGCTTCCGGCGGCGGCACG
>NZ_CAISIQ010000433.1 GCF_903885465.1 uncultured Nevskia sp. | reverse complement strand
GTTGACCCGCACGGCAGTGATGTTTTCGTTACCGATCGCGAGCGGCATGAACTTGCGGAAGCCGGACGTCGAAACGATGGTCCCCACCTCAACGGCCGGCGAGCCGTTGATGCCGGTCAGCAAGCCCTGCACGCTATTGGCGCCGTCGACACTGTTGGCGGCAATCACGCTGGTCACTTCCGCAGTGATGGCGCTCATCTGCGCCGGCACACCGCCAACGGCACAACCACTGGAAATCTGCACCGCCGACAACGCCGCCAGCGTCGCCTGCTTTTCCAGATCCCGCTGTGCGTAATAGAGCTGGCCGATGTTGATGGCCAGCGCCAGCACCGGGATCAGCATCAGCAGCGAGACGGCGGTCAGCACCGCCGCGGCACCGCGTTGGCGGAAGCGGCCAGATGGATGGGAAGGTGGGCGGGAGCGGGGTTCGGGCGGGGTCGACACGGGGTCCATGCTCCGGAGCGGTAGCGGGTCAGCAGCAGCGAATGGGGCCACCATCATGGCGCGGCCGGAGCGAACGGGGCGGCGCCGTGCTGCTGCAAGCGGTGCCGCGTCCGGATCGATTCCGGGTAGCGTGTTGCAGATTAAGGCCTGGACGATGGCGCCGGAAAGGCGCTGTCCGAAGAACCTGAGCCCATGCCGGATGGGCGGCAGGAAAGCTGCGCCGAGCGGCGCGCGCGCTGGCGATCATCGACGCCGCTGCTTATCGTGGTGCCAGCGCATCCACGCTTTCGAGGCCTGAATCGATGATCACCCTGTACGGCTATACCGGTTCCGGCAACTGTTACAAGCCGGCGCTGGCCATGCGCCAGCTCGGCATCGCCCACCAGTGGCGCGAGGTCGACATCCTGAAGGGCGAATCGCGCACGCCGGCATTTCTGGCGAAGAACGCCAACGGCCGGATCCCGTTGCTGGAGCCGGAGCCCGGCCGCTATCTAGCCGAGTCGAACGCGATGCTGTGCTGGCTTGCCGAGGGTACGCCGCTGCTGCCGGCAGACCGCTGGGCCCGGGCCAAGGTGCTGGAATGGTTGTTTTTCGAGCAATACAGCCACGAGCCGTACATCGCCACGGTGCGCTACTGGGTGGCGATCGAGAAATCAGCCGAGGCGAACCAGGCGCGAATCGCGGAACGCATGCCGCGAGGCTATGCGGCGCTCGGCGTTATGGAAGCCCAGCTAGCGAAGACGCCTTATCTGGCCGGGGAGAACTACACGATTGCCGACATCGCGTTGTACGCCTACACCCACGTCGCTGACGAAGGTGGTTTCGATCTCGCCGACTATCCGGCCGTACGGACCTGGCTGGCGCGCATCAAGGCAACGCCCGGCTTCGTGACCATGGCCGCTTCGGCCGGCTGAGTGCTCCCGCCGGCCCTTCAGCCGGCGTGCGCTTCCTTGAGCTTGGTCAGCTTCTTCTTGATGCGCTCGCGCTTCAGGCTTGACAGGTAGTCGACGTACAGCTTGCCGTCGAGGTGGTCGATCTCGTGCTGCACGCACTGCGCGGCCAGGCCTTCGCAATCCATCTCGAACGGCTTGCCGTGACGATCCAGCGCCCGCACCCGAAGACGGTTGAAACGCTGGATGGTGTCGCGGATATCAGGTACCGACAGGCAGCCTTCTTCCATTTCCTGCCGCTCGTCAGTCAGCAGGATTTCCGGGTTGATCAGGACCATAGGCTCGGTCTTGCCCTCGGAACAATCCATCACCGACAGGCGCAGCTGCACGCCGCACTGGTTGGCGGCGAGGCCGACACCGGGGGCGTCGTACATGGTTTCGAACAGATCGTCGATCAGCTTCTGAAGCTTGTCGTCGAACACCGTCACCGGCAGGGTCTTCTTGCGAAGACGCGGATCGGGATGAATGAGGATGGGCAGTATCGCCATGGTTACGGGGCCTGCAGTGGATCTTTGGAAACCTTCGCCTAACCTGCGAGCAAGCAGGCGTTCATGCCAGACTCAGCTGCGCCCGCCGGATGGGCCGCACGAGGCCCACAAAAGCCCACAAAAAGGGACAGCCGCAGCCATGCCGAAGTATAACGCCTCGCGATTTCCGCTCCCGCGACGCCCGATCACGCGCCTCGGGCTTGCCACACTGCTGGTGACGATGCTAGCCGCCGGCTGCGCCAGCGCTCCGAGCAGCAGCCCGCCGGCCACCGTGGTGCCGGTCGCCGTCGTGGCGCCTGCCGCAAGACGTCCAACACCGGCCACCGTCGAACCGCTGGCCAATGCCAACAGCGCCCGGACCTACGCCGGCGATCTATCGCTGCGCGAAGACGCGCCGCTGCGCTACACGGTCAGGAAGGGCGACACCCTGTGGGATATCGCCCAGCATTTCCTGCGTGATCCCTGGCAGTGGCCGGAGCTCTGGTACACCAACTCGCAGGTGCGCAATCCGCACCAGATCTATCCCGGCGATGTGCTGACCCTGGTACGCGTGAACGGCCAGACGCGGCTCGCTTTCGACGGCGTGGTCGATCGCCTATCGCCGCGCATTCGCGAGGAAAACCTCGACGCGGCACTGCCGGCGATTCCGATCGAAGCGATCCGCAACTTCCTGCGCGGCCCGCGTCTGGTCACGCTCGAGGAGACGCAAACCGCGCCGTACGTCGTCGCCTTTGCCGACGAGCGTCTGGCAGTCGGCGCCAATAACGACGTCTACGTGAAGAACCTGCCGGCCGAGGTGGCCTACAACTACGCCGTGGTTCGGGTGGGCGAGGCCTATCGCGATCCGGACACTCGCAAGCTGATCGGCTACGAAGCGATTCCCACCGGCGAAGCCGAACTGCGCGAGCCTGGCCAGCCGGCCTTGATGCGGATCACCAAGTCGAGCCGCGAAGTGCTGATCGCCGACCGCCTGCTGCCGATCGAAGCGGAAAGCTTCGATGCCAATTTCTATCCGCATCCGCCGACTACCGACATCAACGGCCGGATCATTTCGGTGTACGACGGCCTGTCGCAGATTTCCCAGTACCAGATCGTGGCGCTGAACCGCGGCACCGAACACGGCCTCGATCCGGGCACCGTGCTCGACATCTACCAGCCCGCCCGCAGCGTGCCGGACCCTTACGGCAAGAAGCCCGTGGTGCTGCCGGAACTGCGCGCCGGCGTGCTGATGGTGTTCAAGGTCACGCCGCTGCTCAGCTACGGCCTGGTGATGAATGCGACCCGCGCGCTGCACGTGCTCGACAAGGTCCGCAAACCGGCGCCGACCGCGCCGTGAAGCGGGCCTGAGCCGCGCTACGCCACGATCCGATGCCCGCGCCCGTATCGGCCGTCGCGGCCAGCGGTCCAACGGCTGCGCTGCTGGCGTTGCTGCGCACACCGGGACTCGGCGCCAACCGCCTCCGCCGCCTGCTGCAGCGCCATGGCTCGGCGGAAGCGGTGTTCGCCGCCAAGGCCAGCGCCTGGGCTGAAGCCGGCTGCAGCGAGGGGCAGATCGCCGGCCTCGCCAATCCGGATCACAAAGGCGCCGAAACCGATCTGTGCTGGCTGGCAGCTTCGCCGCGCCACCACTTCATCGACAGCGATCACCCGGCCTGGCCGGCGCGCCTTGCGGAAATCCCCGCGGCGCCATTCGGCCTGTTCGCGCTGGGCGATATCGCCTTGCTCGGCGAGCCACAGCTGGCCATCGTCGGTGCCCGCGCGGCATCGACCCAGGGTCGCAACGATGCCCAGGCTTTCGCCGAGGGATTGGCGCGAGCCGGCCTGGTGATCACCTCGGGGTTGGCGCTGGGCATCGATGCCGCGGCCCATCGCGGTGCACTCGATGCCGGCGGCACCACCATCGCCGTCTGCGGCAACGGCCTGGATCGCGTCTATCCGGCCCGCAATCGCGAACTGGCGCTGGCGATCGCCGAGCGTGGCCTGCTGGTCTCGGAATTTCCGCCCGGCACGGTGCCGCGGCCCGAACATTTTCCGCGTCGCAATCGGATCATCAGCGGCCTGAGTCTCGGCGTGCTGGTGATCGAGGCGCAGCTGGAATCCGGTTCGCTGATCACTGCGCGGCTCGCCGCCGAACAGGGCCGCGAAGTGTTCGCGCTGCCCGGCTCGATTCACAACCCGATGGCGCGCGGCTGCCACGCACTGATCCGCAACGGCGCGACCCTGACCGAAACGGTGGCCGATATCCTCGTCGAACTCGCAGCACAGCTGAAGCCGATGCTGAGTCCGGCGGCCGCCCGCGCGGAACCGATGGCGGATGCGCCGGTCGATAGCCTCGAACAGCGCGTACTGGCGGCGATCGGCGATCAACCGGTGGCCATCGATCAGCTGGCCTCCACCCTGGCGCTCGGCATCGCCGAACTGGGTGCCGCGCTGCTGTCCCTGGAACTTCAAGGCTTGATCGAGGCCCGACGAGGGGACTGTTTTTCCCGCCTGCACCGGCGCCGATGAGGCGCTACACTTTCCCCCGAGGCAGTCCGAAACCTGACTGCACGCGCCCGGTCTTGGCGTCAGAGCGAACATGAAAGAGACCCTGCTCGATGTACTGATGTACCTCTTCGAGAACTACCAGGATGGCGAGTTCTCTGACTCCGACAACCAGGAAACCTTAGCCGTAGAGCTGTCAGCGGCCGGTTTCCCCGATGAAGAAGTGGCGCACGCTTTCGCCTGGCTCGACGGCCTGGCGAACCAGCGCAATGCGCCAACCCTGAGAGGCCGAACCGATACCTTGCGGCTGTACGCACCGCAGGAGCAGGAACGGCTGTCCGCCGAATGTCGTGGCTTCCTCCTTTATCTGGAGCAGCTCGGCATCCTGAACGGCGAAAGCCGCGAACTGGTCATCGAGCGCCTGCTGGCTTTCGAGGACGAGATCGATCTCGAGCGGGTCAAATGGGTCTGCCTGCTGGTGCTGATCAACCAGCCCGGC
>NZ_CAISIQ010000432.1 GCF_903885465.1 uncultured Nevskia sp. | reverse complement strand
TTAGAGTTTTCGCACCGCTCACTTCATGGTGAAATCGGCCCCTCTTGCGTGAAAAACTCCGGCTGACTGGGGAGCGCTGGCCTCTGAGCCGCAGCCAAAGTCGAAGCCAGCTCGGCGTACTTTCGGGATAGTTCTTCCAGCTGCCCTTGAAACGCAGCCGCTCGACCTTCGTGTCGACCCGCCTCGCGGATGGCTTCGTTTCGATCGATAACCGCTTTGTCCAGCTCGCTACGAAGGCGAAAACCCTCCGCAAGGGCTCTATCCCGTCCTTCCTCAGTGGCTTGCAAATCCTTCACCAGGCTTTCACGGTCTCGGAGTGCAGCAGCCTCAGCTGAAGCCGCTGCTTCCCGCAGCCCAGCCGCCTCTCGTTGGGCTGTGGCGATCTCGGTGCGAAGCCCAGACAGCTCCTTGGCGGCTTCAAAAGCAGCGGATTCAAGCGTTCCGATACGCTTCGCTGACGCGGCCACCTCTCGTTCACGCTCGACTTTCAGCCGCTTGAGCTGATCCTGAGCTTCTTCAATGCGCGATAACAGGTGGCGTTCATTCCCGGCAGCCTGCTCACGAACATGCTGCAGTTCGGAGATGTAACGCTGCTCCGCGCGCTCACGCTCTTCAGTTGCGGCGGAGGCCCTGGCGTCGGCAGCGCTGGCGCGTACCGTCTGATCGGATAGCGCTTCTTCCATTGTCCGCTGTCTTTCTGCTGCCTGGCCGAGTTGCTCTTGGAGGCCCTTCGCTTCTGACGTAAGCGACGTAACTTGCGATTTTAATGAGGCTTTTTCTGTTTCAAAGCCCTGCTTGTCGGCCGCAAGCGCCTCCTGCTGTGACACATGCTGACGCTCAAGCTCGGTGCGCGCTTGGTTGACCTCCTCCATCGCGGTCGAACGAACCTTTTCATACAACTCGGCGGCAGCCGTGGCGATCGGCGCCGGAAGGTTCAGCCGTGCCGGCAAGGCTTGGTAATACTCCTTCAGCAAGGTATTGACGGTGCCGGGTGACCCGGTGCCCAGCACTTTGCGGACGCCCTCGACGGTGGGTCTTTCTCCCTCGGCCAGCAGCTGATCGGCAGCGCGCGTGATGTCGATCAAAGTGACGCCGGTTCGCATCCTAATATCCTCTCAAGTAGTGCCGTGATTCTAAATTGCATGGATATGGCTTATACCTACGTTAAGGGTTCGTTATCGTAGGTATAGATTTATATCGTAATGAATAGTACAGAATACGTTATATGAAATCATCATCTTTAACGGCCGTATCCGATGCTGTTGCCGCGATTGCGCCCGTTCAAACGCCCGTTGATCTCGATGCCGTGCAGCAACAGGTCGAGCAATCGCTGCTCGCAATCCGGCTTGCAGCCACGCCCACTGCAACCTGGTCGGCCTATCAGAAGGCGCTCCGCTACATTGCCGCTTGGATGCAGATGCGGCTGGGCGAGCCCCTTTCCCTTCCTGTCCCGGTATCTCATGTCCAGCTATTCGTGGTGGACCATTTCGGACACCCCGAGCGCGTTGCGACGGGTGATGGCCACTCGAAGCTGGTCCTGCACTTCCGGATGCCGAAGTCAGTCGACGACGCTTTGATCAATGCGGGTTACAAAAACGAGTCAGGCCGCCACCGCATGACCACCATTGATCAGCGGCTGGCCATCCTGTCGTGGGCACATCAGGAGAAAGGCTTCGAAAGCCCGTGCCGAGACGCCAGCATTCGCCGCCTGCTCTCCGACTGCCGCAAGCTGGCGCGCGAAATTGGTGAGGGGCCGAAGTCGAAAACTGCTGCTACCGTCGAATCGCTCGACCTGATGCTGCAGACCTGTGACGAGTCGCTCGAAGGTCGTCGGGACCGCGCGATCCTGCTCTTCGGGTGGGCCAGCGGTGGCCGCCGTCGATCCGAGATCGCCCGCGCCGAGGTCCGCGATCTTGAATGGATCGGGGTCGATCAAGCTGTCTTCCGCATGCGCAGTTCGAAGACCGACGACACTGGCCCCAAGCCAATCAAGGGAGAAACGGCCACCGCACTTCGGGAGTGGCTCAAAGCGGCCGGCATTACCGAGGGACCCTTGTTCCGGCGACTTTGGGGGAAAACCGTTGGCGCCGCGCTCTCACCGCACGCGATCGCAGCAATTGTTCAGCGGCGAGCAAATCAGGCGGGTTTGCCGGGTGATTTCGCAGGCCATAGCTTGCGCCGAGGCTTTGTCACAGAAGCGGGGCTGAACGACGTTCCCCTCGCGCAGACGATGGCGATGACCGGTCACCGGCTGACCAAGAGCGTCGTTCGCTATTCGGATGTCGGGGACGTGCTGACCAGCAAGGCGTCGGACCTTGTCGAAACCGGGCGCAGTCGGCGCAAGGTTTGAAGCACTCAGATCGCAGACACCTGCCGATCGAGTAACGGACCTCCACACCCGACAGCTTTTTCGCTCGGCGCGACCATCGGAAGCTGCCGAAGTGCCAGTCCCTGAACTCGATTTTTCATTTGATTCGGCCCTTGGCTGACAAATTGTTCCAGGGACCAAAGAAGCGAACTAAAAATATCCCTCAAAAATCATTGTTTTGTATTTTTCTTGACCGCCAAGTTAAGGGTTTGGAACATTTTGTCTAAATCATCAGATCGGTTGTGTTCCACAACAGGCAAACAGTCTTCGAAGATCGCGACGCGGTGGAACAGAGTTTCGGACTCAGCCACAGCATCGACTCTGCTGCTGAATCGGAGGGCATTTCACCGAGCCGAAGGAGCAGAACACACAACAGTCACCGGGGTTCGGCCGGAGGAGCGTCCTGCAGTGGCTGCACTCGTAGAAGAACTGGCAGGCATCCGCCGGCATGGTCTCGGATTTCGAGCCGCTGCATCGCGGACAGGTAATAACTGAGTCAAGCACGATGATGCTCACGGCCAGCGTCACTTCTGCACCGTCGACGGATATCCAGCGTTCGTCGTCGCGGTTGTCAGGTCGGAAGACTTCGCCTTGTCCGCGTCGTAGGTGACGCGCGCTGTCTTCTTCGCGAAGTCGATGCTCACCTCGCTCACGCCCGAGACGCTTTGAAGCGACTTCTTGACGGTGATCGAGCACACCGCGCAAGTCATGTTCTGAACATCGAGCGTGACCGTCTGCGGGGCCATCGCGGAGGCGGCCAGCGGCAGCACCGTGAGGGCCAGCAACGTCAAGAAAGGGTTGCGCATGGGAGATCTCCGTTTCAGTAGAACAGCGGTGCCAGCAGGGGTACCGCGAGCAAGCCGAGCAACAGGACGCCGACGATCCAGAAGATCAGGCGCTGACGCTTGATGGTGGTCGGGTCCGCGCATGGCGTACCCGGGGCGCACACCTGCGGCACCAGGTAGAGCTGACGGAATGCGAGGCCGAGAAACAACAGCGTCAGACCGATGAAGATAGGGCGGTACGGCTCCATCGCCGTCAGATTGCTGATCCACGATCCGCTGATACCGAGGACCAGCAGTACCAGCGGTCCCACACAGCACACCGATGCGCCGATGGCGGCAGCGACACCGGCGAGCAGCGAGGTTTTCCCAGTGAGTTGCATCCGTCGCATCCTTGATCCGCATATCGAGGTGTTACTCTAAACCCCGTACCAAGGTACGGAGTCAAGGACCGGGCGATGGCGACAGGACTGACGATTGGCAAGCTCGCCGAAGCGGCTGGCGTGAACATCGAGACGGTGCGGTATTACCAGCGGATGGGTCTACTCGACGAGCCGACGAAGCCCTCTGACGGTTATCGACGATATACCCATAAGCAAGCCCAACGGCTTCGCTTCATCAAGCGGGCGCAGGGGCTTGGTTTCACACTCTCCGAGATCGGCAGCCTGCTCGAACTGGAAAACGCCTGCCTGTGCGCGAATACGCGTGAACTGGCTGTGCGGAAGCGGGCACTCATCGAACAGCGCATGGCCAATTTGGCGGTAATACACGAAGCGCTGACTGGTCTGATTCGGCAGTGCGATGCTGGTGATGGCGGAGATGCCTGCCCGATCATCGAAGTGCTCGCGGCGGCTTGAGGTGGAGCTGTCGCTCTACGACTTTCTCGACCTCAATGGCCTAGACGCATTTAGCCCTCGCGTGTGCACCCAGCCAATCGCCGAAGGCGGCGGCGCTTCTCCGAGTGCTTGCCGACGAGGTCAAAACTGGCTGAGCAGCCGGTTCAGCGGAATGACGAGACCACCAGAATCCCGCATCCGAGGGCGATGGTACTCACCCCGGCCCAGTCGAGCGCGCTCGGGGTCACCCGATCCACCAGCCATAACCAAGCGAGCGCCGTGCAGGTGTAGACCCCGCCGTAGGCTGCGTATACCCGACCTGATTCTGCGGGATGCCTCGTCAGCAACCAGGCAAACAGCATCAGACTGCAGGCCGATCCGGCCAAGGCCAGCAGAGGCCCGTCCCGCTTTACCCAGATCAGCACGAGATAACAGCCGACAATCTCTGCCAACGCGGTCACAACGAACAGGCCCAGGGTGGCAATCCAGGTCAATTCCCCATCACTCCTGTGCACGTCGCCCGTGCACCCCGGCTCGACTGGCACCGCCGTCTTGTGCTGTCGGAAACGATGCAAGCCCTTGCAGGATGCCGCAGTCCTTCGAGGTGCTCGGGGACTCGCAGCGTGCACGCAGATCCTTGAGTTGCAACTGAAGGTCATTCAGCAGCCGGATGCGCTCGGCAACATGGCCGATATGCGCATCAAGCACCGAGTTGACCTCGGCGCAGCCTTGTCCTGGTACATCCCGCAACCGCAGCAGATGGCGGATTTCGTCCAGCGTCATGTCGAGCGCCCGGCAGTGCAGGATAAACGTGAGGCGCTCACGTTCGGCAATGCCGTAGACCCGGTAATTACCTTCGGTGCGCGCCGGCTTGGGTAACAGGCCCTCGTGCTCGTAGTAGCGGATTGTCTGAGTCGGCACTGCCAGCCGGGTGGCCAGATCGCCGATTCGATAGCGGTTGGTCATGAGGTACTCCGAAAGGGCTTGACCTTAAAGCTACTATAAAGTTTCTAATAGCGGTCATCGAGTTTTCGCGTGATACCCTAACCAAGTGAGATCCGTTCTCAAAAACTGGAAAGTCTTGCTGCTGGCGATGCTGATCGCCTGGAGCGGGATTTCGTATGCGTATCACATCGAGCGATCGCCGCCGGATCACGACAGTTCATTCGAACTGGCGAAGGAAATCGCCGATCAGTCGGGCCAACTCGAAAAGCAATGTGACCACTGCTGCCATGGCGGCTCGCATTCTCAGGGCCTGTGTAGCGAGCAATTCGTGATCTGCGCTCACGAGAACGAGCGTTTCGACCCCGAAGCGGTAGCCCTACCGCATACGCGTGCCGCTCCGCCGCTGACACCGCCACCACAAGCCTGACCTCCCGCTGACGCTTCTTCCTGCGGTCGCCTCGCGCGTCCGCTGAGTTCATCTGTGGAGATCACTCATGCTTCTGTTACTCAAGCGCCTCGGCCATCTTGCGGCCGGCGCGCTGCTGATGGCTGCCTTGCCAGGTTTTGGCGGGGAAGCTGTCTCGACCGACCTTCGGTCATACCTCGCGGACGTGTTGCAGGCGCATCCCGACCTCAAGGCCGCTGATGCCCGCGTCGCGGCCGCCGAAGCACAAGCCGAGAATCTGTCGCGGCCGGTCTACAACCCCGAACTCGGGGTCGGCAGCGAGCACGGCCAGAGCCAGTCGCTCGAAGCCAGCCTCAGTCAGACCTTCGATCTGTCTGGCAAGCGCGAGGCACGTCGAGCCAGCGGTCAGGCGGAACTGGCCATCGCAGTCGCCGAGCGCACCGAGCAACGGCAGCGGATTGCGACCGATGTGCTGAAGGCCCTTGCCGACCTTTACGGCCAGATCGCGGCTTCATCGCTGGCTGAACAGCGGCTGGAATTGCTGGAGCGATTTGCCGAAGTCGCGGATCGCCAGTACCAGGCCGGCGATATCGGCGTGCTGGATCGCGCTCTCGCCGCCCTGGCGCGAGCGGAAGCGATTGCGGTGACCGGCCGCGTCGAACTGAATCTGCTGAAAGCCCAACAAGCGCTGGATGCTGCGACCCGCCATCCCGGCTACCCGCCGCCGCCGCTGCCGGATCAGCTGCCGGAGTCCGGGCTTCTGAATGCGGATTACAACGCCCTGGCCGCCGCGCTTCCCGGCGTTCGCGCAGCTCTCGCAAAGACAGAAGCCGCACGCGCCGAAATTGCCATCGCGCGCAGCGAAACCCGGAGCGATCCCACGGTGGGTGTTCGTGGCGGCTTTCAGGAAAACCGGGGCGGTGGCGCTGGGGGCTCGCTGGTCGGCCTGGAGCTGACGATTCCGTTGTTTCTTCGGAACAACTTCAAGGCGCAGGTCGCCGCCGCTGACGCTCGTGCGTCGGCGGCGGGCATCGAATCCGATGCCAGCTATCGGCTTGCCGTCGCCCGCATGAAGGCAGCGGCGACTCAGTACGGCCGCACCCACACGGCATGGATGCGCTGGAACGGACTGTCTTCGGCGCGCATCGACGCCAGTGTCGAGCTGCTCGACAAGGTCTGGCGCGTGCGCGAAATCAGCACTGCCGAATACCTCGTGCAGTTCCGGCAACTGCTGGATGGCCGCGCC
>NZ_CAISIQ010000431.1 GCF_903885465.1 uncultured Nevskia sp. | reverse complement strand
GCATGCGCACCTTGGCCTATCACGAAGCGATTCCCGGCCATCACTTCCAGATCGCGATCGCTCAGGAACTGAAGGACGTGCCGATCTTCCGCAACGTGCTGCCGTTCAATGCCTATGCCGAAGGCTGGGCGCTGTACAGCGAACGTCTGGCCTGGGAACTCGGCTACGAGAAAGACCCGTTCGACAACCTCGGCCGCCTGCAGGCCGAACTATTCCGCGCCGTGCGTCTGGTGGTCGACACCGGCATGCACGCCAAGCGCTGGAGCCGCGAACAGGCGCTGGCCTACATGATCGACAAGACCGGCCTGGGCGAGGCCTATGCCACCGCCGAGATCGAGCGTTACCTGGTCTGGCCTGGTCAGGCGCTCGGCTACAAGCTCGGCATGCTGAAGATCCTTGAACTGCGCGAGCGCGCCAAGACCGAACTCGGCGACAAGTTCGATCTCAAGGAATTCCACAAGGTGGTGCTCGGCAGTGGTTCCTTGCCGCTGCCGGTACTCGATGCGGTGGTGACGAAGTGGCTGGCGGAGAAGAAGGGCTGAGGCTTACAGCGCCCGCGTCTCTCCGATCTTCATGACCCAGGCCTGCTCCGGCGCATAGCCGGACTGGCCTGCGGCGGAGAGGAAACGCGGCGGTGGATCGAAAGCCGGCTCGGTGGTCAGTGCGACCGTGCCCCAGTGCATCGCCACCAGTCGCTGCGCCTGCATGGCCTTGCCGATGCGCACCGCTTCTTCGGGATTGGCGTGCACGGCCTGCATCAGCGGCCGTGGTTCGTAGGCGCCGATCGGCACCAGTGCGGTATCGAACGGGCCAAAGCGCCGGCCGGCGTGCTCGAACACTTCGCCCCAGCCGGTATCGCCAGCGAAGTAGACGCGATGCTTCTGCGATGCGAGTGCGAAGCCGCACCACAGAGTGCGATTGCGATCGAACGGCGTGCGTGACGAGAAATGCACGGCCGGGACGGCAGTGACGGTCAGGCCGTTCTCGACGTGCTGAGCGCCCCAGTCCAGTTCGTGGACGTTGCTGTAGCCCAGGCTTTCGATCAGCGATTTGAGGCCCAGCGGGATGATGACGCAGGCCTGGCGACTGTGCCGGGCCAGCTTGCGCAGCGCCACGGCATCAAGATGGTCGTAATGATTGTGCGACAGCAGGATCGCATCGAGCTTCGGCAGCTGTTCGATCGCGATGCCGGTGCCGGCAAAGCGCTTCGGGCCGAAGCCCTGTACGGGTGACGCGTGAGCGCTGAGATAGGGATCGGTGAGGATGGTCTTGCCATCGAGCCGGATCAGAAAGCAGGCGTGGCCGAGCCAGGTCAGCGTGTCTTGATCGCCGAAGGACGCGAGTTGCGCGAGCGCGGCTTCTTCATCGAGCACATGGCCGGCCGGGATCGCCGGCTGGCGCAGGCTCTTTGCGCCAAAGCTGACATCGCGGAAGAAACGCAGCCAGTCCGCAGTCGTGCCGCGAGCGCGGGGCGCGCCTGGCGGATTATGAAAGTTGCCCTGCGCATCGCGATGCGGTGGCAGGGCAGGGTCGTGTTGTTCGGTAGGGGTCATCAGGCTGGCCTGTGCGGTGTGGCGCAAGCTTGCCTCACGCAAGGACGGAAGACGCAGGAAAAGCTCCGGGGGGAAAGCTTCTCTGCTGGGCGCCTTCTGCGTCCTTGCGTGAGTTCGCCTCTACGCTGCCGCTGTTTCCAGCGCCGGGTAATCGGTGTAGCCCTTTTCGTTGCCGCCATACAGCGTGGCCATGTCCAGCGGATTCAGCTCGGCGTGCTGCTTGAAGCGCTCGACCAGATCCGGGTTGGCGATGAACAGCTTGCCGTAGACGATCGCATCGGCCAGGCCGCTGGCGACGGCTGCTTCGCCGGAGGCCTGATCGAAGCCGCCGTTGAGCATCAGCACACCGTCGAAATTGGTGCGGGCGATGTTGGCGAGTTCGATTTCCGCGGGACGATCATGCTGGTCATGGCGCAGTTCGAAGAACGCGATCTTGCGCGCCGACATCTGCTGCGCCACGTACTTCACCAGCGCCTTCGGATCGGAATCGCTCATGTCGTTGAACGCCACCAGCGGCGAGATGCGGATGCTGACGCCGCCGGCGCCGAACACCGAGATCGCCGCATCGGTCACTTCCAGCAGCAGGCGGGCGCGCTTTTCCAGCGTGCCGCCGTAGCCATCGGTGCGATCGTTCTGGCTGTCACGCAGGAACTGGTCGACCAGATAGCCGTGGGCGCCGTGAATCTGCACGCCGTCAAAACCGGCGGCCTTGGCGCGCTCGGCGGCCTTGCGGAACAGTTCGACGATGCCAGGCATCTCGGACTCGGCGAGCACTCTCGGCACTTCGTAGGGCAGCTTGCCCTTCAAGGTGTGGGTGCTGTCGTTGATCGCCTTGGCGCTGGACGAGATCGGCAGCACGTTGTTGATGCCCGAATGTGCGGCACGGCCCGGATGCCAGATCTGCATGATGATCCGGCCGCCCTTGGCGTGAACCGCGTCGGTGACCAGCTTCCAGCCGGCCATGGTTTCATCGCTGAAGATGCCGCCTTCGGCGATGAAGGCGCTGGCGTCATCGGCGACCATCGTGCACTCGGTCATGATCAGGCCGGCGCTGGCGCGCTGCGAGTAGTACTCGGCCATCAGCGCATGCGGCACATGCGTGGTGCCGGCGCGGGCGCGGGTCAGCGGCGCCATCACCAGGCGGTTCGGAAGCGTGAGGTAGCCGACCTTGATCGGCGTGAGCAATTGCTGGGTCATGAGTGAAGTCCTGAATGTGTTGAAGGGGTGTTCGAGAGATTTGCAGCAGGCTTACCAGGGCAGCGCCTGACCCATGTGGAAGTAGCCACCGTTCGGGCCATCGGCCGGCAGCAGCGCCAGCTCGACGCTGGTTTTCGCGCCATCGGGAATCGCCATCGGTGCTTCGGGGCCGCCCATGTCGGTCTGCACGTGGCCGGGATGGGCCGAGTTGACCTTGATGTTGGTGTCGCGCAGCTCATACGCAAGCTGCACGGTCCAGCCGTTCAGCGCGGTCTTCGAAACGTTGTAGGCGGGTACCTTGAAGTTGTAGATCGGCGAGGCCGGATCGCTGTGCAGAGTGTTCGAGGCCAGGATGCTCGACAGATTGACGATGCGGCCGGCCGCGGACTTGTGCAGCAGCGGCAGGAACGCCTGGGTGACGGCGATCACGCCGAAGACATTGGTATCGAAAGTGCTGCGCCAGATGTCCAGGCTCTGCTCGCTGACCTTCTTCGCACCGTCGTCGTTCATCACGCCGGCGTTGTTGATCAGGATGTCGAGGTGACCATGCTTCTTCTGCACGGTGGCGACGGCGCTGGCGATGCTGGCAGCGTCGGTGACATCGAGCGCCAGCGCTTCGGTCTTGAAGCCTTCTGCGGCCAACTTGGCGACGGCGGCATCCGCCTTGTCCTGCGAGCGGGCGGCAACTATTACCTGCACGCCGGCCTGGGTCAGCTGTTTAGCGGTTTCGTAGCCGATGCCCTTGTTGGCACCGGTAATCACGGCAATCTTGGTCATTCTGCTTCTCCGTTGCGGCTGGTCTGCAGGTGCGGCGGCTTGACATGAAGCTGCAACATCGCGAACCTGGGGTTGTTACCGATCGGTAACAGTGGCGGTACGTTACTGATCGGTAACAGGGCTGTCAAGCCGGCTTAGGGCTCACCCCATGATCTAAGTCGTCACGTGCGAAAATGCTGTCATGTTGCTGCTGGAGTGGATGCGATGATGAACACCGTGAAGTCCGAAGACCCGACCCTTGCCGAGCAGGCCGGCCGGCCGCGCGTTCGTGATCGCATCTTCGAGACCGCCTGCGAACTGTTCTATCGACACGGCATTCGCGCGGTCGGTGTCGATGCCATCGCCTGCGAAGCCGGCACCAACAAGATGAGCTTCTATCGCAGCTTCGCGAGCAAGGATGAGCTGGTCGCCGAGTATCTGCGCTTCAAGGATCGCAACTTCTGGATCTGGTGGGATGGCATCGTGGCGCCGCATCAGGGCCAGCCGCGCGCCCAGGCCGAAGCGCTGTTCGAGGCTCACGTCAACAAGACCTGCTCGAAGGAATCACGCGGCTGCGGGCTGGCCAATGCCGCGGTCGAGATCGTCGAGGACGAGCATCCGGGCCGGGCCGTGGTCATCGCCCACAAGAGCGAAATCCGCCGCCGCTTCCGGGCGCTGGCGAAAGCGATGCAGGCCCGCGAGCCGGAACAGCTCGGCGATGCGCTGATGCTGCTGATGGAAGGCGGCTATCTGGCGCGGCTGACCTTCCCCAAGGGCGGGCCGGTGTCCAGCGCGCTGCATGCCGCGCGCGTGTTGATGGATGCGCACGGCGCCTGAAGCGCTTCGCTAGCTATTGCCGTCCTCCTGCAACCAGCGCCACAAGGTACTGCGCGATACACCGAGCGCCTTGGCCGCTGCGCCACGCTGACCGCTATGACGCTGCAGCAAGGCTCGCAAGGCCGCAGCTTCCGGGCGCTTGCGTGAGGGGCTGATCGCTTCTCGATCTTCTGCAGTGTCGCCATCGATCGCGGCTACCGGATTGGGCATCGCCGTCCTGGCGAACAACTCCGGTGCACAACGCAGCAGCAGCGGACGGGTCAGTGCCGATAGCGGCGATTCGGCCAGCCCCAGCACGGCGATGCGTTCGGCGAGATTGCGCAGTTCGCGGACATTGCCGGGCCAGCTGTGCTGCTGCAGCGCGGCCTGCGCCGGGCCGTCGATGACCATCGCACCGACACCCACCGCGCGCAGGCAGCTCATCAGCAGCAAGGGGATGTCGTCGGCGTGTTCGCGCAGCGGCGCCAGCGCCAGACGCAGCACATTGAGCCGATAGTAGAGGTCGCGGCGAAAGCGGTTCTCGGCGACCAGCGCCTCGAGCTCCCAGAGCGTGGCGGCGATCACCCGCACGTCCACCGGCGTCGGCCGCACGCTGCCGACTCTCAGCACTTCGCGCTCTTCGAGCACGCGCAGCAGCCGGGTCTGCAGCGCCAGCGGCATTTCGCCGATCTCGTCGAGAAACAGCGTGCCGCCATTGGCCGCTTCGATCAGGCCGACCCGGCCGCCGCGGCGCGAGCCGGTGAAGGCGCCGTCGGCGTAGCCGAACAGTTCCGATTCGAGCAGCGATTCGGCGATCGCACCGCAGTTCACCGCGATGAACGGCGCGCTGCGTCGCGGGCTGGCGCCGTGCAGCGCCTGCGCCACCAGTTCCTTGCCGGTGCCGGTTTCGCCGGTGATCAGCACGGTGCGGTCGCTGGCGCCGTAGAGCCGCACCTGATCGCGCAGCGCCACCATCTTGTCGCTGTTGCCGATCAGGCGACGCAGGCTGTAGCGCGAGTCCGGCGTGGTCGGCGCGCGGCGAACGCCGCTGCGTGCCGCAGACAACATGCGGGCGAGGTCGATGGCTTGTTCGAAGGCGCGCCGGATCGAATCCGGCGAGTACATCAGGATGCCGATAGCGCCGGCACGGTCGGCGAGTTCGGAGACGTAGCCGGTGCCGACGATGACACCGCAGCCGAGCGAAACCAGCTCGGCGACCAGGTCGCGTACTTCCTCGGTATTGCTGTACGAACGCTGTTCGATCTGCAGGCCGAATTCCTGCTTGAAGGCGCTGAACGCGGGCAGGGCATCGCCGTAGCTGATGATCCCGACCTTGCTTGAATGGCGGCGCGCGCGGGTCAGCGCCTGCATCAGATCGAAGCCGTCCGGCCGCACCAGGACGATCGGCTTGTCGATGCGATTGCGCAGGTACTCGCCGTTGGAACCGGCCGACAGCACGACGTCGCAGTCCTCGTCGCGCAGCCGTTCACGGATATGGGTGACTGCCTCCTCGAAGCCGAGGTCGATGGTTTCGATATGGGCGCGGCCGTCGAATTCGGTGGTGACTTCGCGCATCAGCCGCGACAGGCGGGTGACGCTGACGGTCCAGATCGCCGGCAGGAAGGATTCGTTGTTCTGCATGTCGCGAATTATGTTCCATTCGGTGTTTCAAATGTTTCATGAGACACGGTGTGTTCGATCGAGACATGACGTGCTTTCGTCAGCGCAGCCGATGAATGCCAGCAATAGATAAGAAATTCATGGTGTTGCGAAGGATTAAAACTGGGTCGAGGGCTGTCTTCGGCGATGGCACGGCTCTTGAGTAACTGGGCCACCCGTCACCATCGGCGGGTCGCGAAGTCCGGCTTAAGGCCCGGCGTCGCCCGTCCGCCATCTGAGGAGCTGCCCATGACCCATTCCGCCGGAGCCGCATTCCGCGCCGCCCTTGCTGCCGAAAAGCCGCTGCAGGTCATCGGCGCGATCAACGCCAACCACGCGCTGCTGGCCAAGCGCGCCGGGTTCAAGGCGATCTATCTCTCCGGTGGCGGCGTTGCCGCCGGCTCGCTGGGCATGCCGGATCTCGGCATCAACACGATGGATGACGTGCTGGTCGACACCCGCCGGATCACCGATGTCTGCGACCTGCCGCTGCTGGTCGATATCGATACCGGCTTTGGCGCCAGCGCTTTCAACATCGAGCGCACGGTGAAGGCGCTGATCAAGGCCGGTGCTGCCGCCTGCCACATCGAGGACCAGGTCGGCGCCAAGCGCTGCGGTCATCGTCCAGGCAAGGAAATCGTCTCGAAGGAAGAGATGGCCGATCGCGTCAAGGCCGCTGCCGATGCCAAGACCGATTCGAACTTCTTCATCATCGCTCGCACCGATGCGATCCAGGCCGAAGGTGTCGATGCCGCGATCGAGCGCTCGATCGCCTGCGTCGAAGCCGGTGCCGACGGCATCTTCGCCGAAGCCGCCTACGACCTTGCCACCTACAAGCGCTTCGTCGATGCCGTGAAGGTGCCGGTGCTCGCCAACATCACCGAGTTCGGCGCCACGCCGCTGTTCACGCGTGACGAGCTGGCCTCGGTCGGTGTCGCCATCCAGCTCTATCCGCTGTCGGCCTTCCGTGCGGCGAACAAGGCGGCAGAGGCCGTTTACACTGCGGTCCGCCGCGATGGGCATCAGAAGGACGTCATCGAGCTGATGCAGACGCGTGCCGAGCTGTACGACCGCATCGGCTATCACTCGTTTGAGAACCGGCTCGACGCCCTCTTTGCGGCGAAGAAGAAGTAAGCACTGACGCGTGCGACCCCGCCCCGAAAGCGACCTCGAATAACAACACCCGAACAGTCTCAGGAGACCTCATGAGCGAAACAACCGCTGCCCCCGCGAGCGGCTTCAAGCCGAAGAAGTCCGTTGCCCTCAGTGGCACCACCGCTGGCAACACGGCGCTGTGCACCGTCGGCCGTACCGGCAATGACCTGCACTATCGCGGCTACGACATCCTCGATGTCGCCAACGCCTGCGAGTTCGAGGAAATCGCCCATCTGCTGGTGCACGGCAAGCTGCCGACCGCATCCGAACTCAAGGCTTACAAGACAAAGCTGAAGGCGCTGCGCGGCCTGCCGGCTGCGGTCAAGGCTGCGCTCGAAGCGCTGCCCGCGGCCAGCCATCCGATGGACGTGATGCGCACTGGCGTTTCGGTGCTCGGCTGCGTGCTGCCGGAGAAGGACGACCACAATCATCCGGGTGCCCGCGACATCGCCGACAAGCTGATGGCTTCGCTCGGTTCGATGCTGCTGTACTGGTACCACTACAGCCAGAACGGCAACATCATCGACGTGGAGACCGACGACGACTCCATCGGCGGCCACTTCCTGCATCTGCTGCATGGCGAGAAGCCCTGCGATTCCTGGGTGAAGGCGATGCACACCTCGCTGGTGCTGTATGCCGAACACGAGTTCAACGCATCGACCTTCACCGCCCGCGTGATCGCCGGCACCGGCTCGGACATGCATTCGGCCATCGCTGGCGGCATCGGCGCGCTGCGCGGCCCGAAGCACGGCGGCGCCAATGAAGTGGCGTTCGAAATCCAGAAGCGCTACGACAATCCGGACGAAGCCGAAGCCGATATCAAGGCGCGTGTCGAGAAGAAGGAAGTTGTCATTGGCTTCGGCCATCCGGTCTACACGGTCAGCGATCCGCGCAACAAGGTGATCAAGCAGGTTGCCAAGGATCTGTCGGTGGAAGCGGGCAGCACCAAGATGTTCGACATCGCCGAGCGTCTGGAAACGGTGATGTGGGACATCAAGAAGATGTTCCCGAATCTCGATTGGTTCAGCGCTGTCAGCTACAACATGATGGGTGTGCCGACGGCGATGTTCACGCCGCTGTTCGTCATTGCCCGCACTAGCGGCTGGAGCGCGCACATCATCGAGCAGCGCATCGACGGCAAGATCATTCGTCCAAGCGCCAACTACGTTGGCCCGGAAGATCTGACGTTCGTGCCGCTGAAAGACCGCAAGTGACCTTCGCCTGAAGCGAAGGTCATCCCCGCGAAGGCGGGGATCCAGTTTTCGGTTGCCAGCGGTGCGTGCAAGTCGAAACTGGATTCCCGCCTGTGCGGGAATGACGCCGTTGTCGGGCGGGCAAGCCTCATCTGCCCGCCGCTGTACCCCAGCCAGACCGTTGTCCCGCGTAGGCAGATGAAACCTGCCCACCCTACGGATTCCCCGAGCCATGAACACCCAGTACCGCAAGAACCTCCCCGGCACTTCGCTCGACTACTTCGATGCCCGCGCGGCCGTCGATGCCATCAAGCCCGGCGCTTACGCGACGTTGTCGTACACGGCGCGTGTGCATGCCGAGAACCTGGTGCGCAAGGGCGAGCCGGAAAAGCTCACGGCTTATCTGGGCCAGCTGATCGAGCGCAAGCGGGATCTGGATTTCCCGTGGTTCCCGGTGCGCGTGGTCTGCCACGACATTCTTGGCCAGACCGCACTCGTCGATCTCGCCGGCCTGCGTGACGCGATTGCCGACATGGGCGGAGATCCGGCCAAGGTCAATCCGGTGGTGCCGGTGCAGCTGATCGTCGACCACTCGCTGGCCGTCGAGCACGGCGGTTTCGAGAAGGATGCGTTCAAGAAGAATCGTGCGATCGAGGATCGCCGCAACGACGATCGATTCCATTTCATCGAATGGACTCGGAAGGCGTTCAAGAACATGGAAGTGATCCCGCCAGGCAACGGGATCATGCATCAGATCAATCTGGAAAGAATGAGCCCGGTGATCTACACGCAGGACGGTCTGGCGTTCCCGGACACCTGCGTCGGCACCGACAGCCACACGCCGCATGTCGATGCGCTGGGCGTCATCGCGATCGGCGTCGGCGGCCTCGAAGCCGAGAACGTCATGCTCGGCCGCGCTTCGTGGATGCGCCTGCCGGACATCACCGGTGTCGAGTTGAGCGGTAAGCCGCACGAAGGCATCACCGCTACCGACGTGGTGCTGGCATTGACCGAATTCCTGCGTCAGCAGAAAGTCGTCGGCGCCTATCTGGAGTTCTACGGCGAAGGCGCATCGGCGCTCACGCTTGGCGATCGCGCGACGATCTCCAACATGGCGCCTGAATACGGCGCTACTGCCGCGATGTTCTTCATCGACAAGAACACCATCGACTATCTCAAGCTCACCGGCCGTGCCGACGAGCAGGTCAAGCTGGTTGAGCTATACGCCAAGCACACCGGCCTGTGGGCCGATGATCTGAAGACCGCTGAATACGAGCGCGTTCTGAAGTTCGATCTGTCGACCGTGGTTCGCAACATGGCTGGCCCAAGCAACCCGCACAAGCGCCTGCCGACCTCGGCACTCGCCGAGCGTGGCATCGCCGCGAAGTGGGAAGAAGTGCCGGGCGAGATGCCGGACGGCGCGGTGATCATCGCGGCGATCACCTCGTGCACCAACACCTCGAACCCACGCAATGTCATTGCCGCGGCCCTGCTGGCGCGCAACGCCAATGCCCGCGGTCTGACGCGCAAGCCCTGGGTGAAGTCCTCGCTGGCGCCCGGCTCGAAAGCCGTGCAGCTCTATCTCGAGGAAGCAAACCTGCTGGGCGAGCTTGAAAAGCTCGGCTTCGGCATCGTCGCCTTCGCCTGCACGACCTGCAACGGCATGTCCGGTGCACTCGATCCGAAGATCCAGAAGGAAGTCATCGACCGCGATCTGTACGCGACGGCCGTGCTGTCCGGCAATCGCAATTTCGATGGCCGCATCCATCCGTACGCGAAGCAGGCCTTCCTGGCCAGCCCGCCGCTGGTCGTCGCCTACGCGATCGCCGGCACCGTGCGTTTCGATATCGAGAAGGACGTGCTCGGTATCGACAAGGATGGCAAGCCGGTCACCCTGAAGGACATCTGGCCGACCGACGCCGAGATCGATTCGGTGGTCGCAAGCTCGGTGAAGCCGGAGCAGTTCCGCAAGGTCTACGACCCGATGTTCACCTTCAAGGTGCTCGGCGACGAAAAGATCAGCCCGCTGTACGAATGGCGCGAGATGAGCACCTACATCCGCCGTCCGCCGTACTGGGAAGGCGCGCTGGCTGGTGCCCGCACTTTGAAGGGCCTGCGCGCGCTGGCGGTGCTGCCGGACAACATCACGACCGATCATCTGTCGCCGTCGAACGCGATCATGATGGACAGCGCCGCCGGCGAGTACCTGCACAAGATGGGTCTGCCGGAAGAGGACTTCAATTCCTACGCCACCCATCGCGGCGACCATCTCACCGCGCAGCGCGCGACCTTCGCCAACCCGCAGCTGGTCAACGAAATGGCCGTGGTCGACGGCAAGGTCAAGAAGGGTTCGCTGGCGCGCATCGAGCCGGAAGGCAAGGTCGTGCGCATGTGGGAAGCGATCGAAACCTACATGGAGCGCAAGCAGCCGCTGATCATCGTCGCCGGTGCCGACTACGGCCAGGGCAGCTCGCGTGACTGGGCAGCGAAAGGCGTGCGTTTGGCTGGTGTCGAAGTCATCGCCGCCGAAGGCTTCGAGCGCATCCACCGCACCAACCTGATCGGCATGGGCGTGCTGCCGCTCGAATTCAAGCCGGGTACCACGCGCCTGACGCTGGGCATCGACGGCACCGAAACCTACGACGTCACCGGCAAGCTCGCACCGCGCACGACGCTGACCCTGGTCATCACCCGCAAGAACGGCGAGAAGCTCGAAGTGCCGATGACCTGCCGTCTGGATTCGGACGAGGAAGTGCTGGTCTACGAGGCCGGAGGTGTGTTGCAGCGGTTCGCAATGGATTTCCTGGCGTCGACGAAAGCGGCCTGAGGTTTCGAGGTGGCCAGGCTGGATCCACTGATTTTCATGGCGCAGCCGCAGCCGGCGATTCGTGCGCGGATGGAAGCTGCTGTTGCCGCCAATGGTCTCGATCTGCGGCTAGGTGAAGCCCAGTTCGAGTCCGGTAACTGGCATCAGTCTTTCTCCGATCGTCAGGATGACAAGCCCAAGTTCCGGGCCGCCATGTTGCGAGCGGGTGCCCGAGTGTCAGCACCTTCCTTTGTGATGACGCTCAATCGCATCAACGGGACGGGCGCCGGACCAAGAGGCATCCATTGGGCGTTCCGCGCCATGGGCAAACCCAAGGGGCTGGAGACCGTGCTGACGTCGGTACGGGCGGCCTTGCTGGCTGAGGGCATCGATGACGAGACCGGTCATGGCCCGCACCTGACCATCAGTTACAAGGCACCGTCTCCACTGCCATCCGTGGCCATCGAACCGATCGAGTGGACAGTCGATGAACTGCTGCTGGTGCGAGGCTGCGGTAACCCGTATCGGTACGAGGTGGTGGGTCGCTGGCCGCTTGCGGCAGCGATCGAGCCGCCTCAGCAGCAATTTGGTTTGCTTTAGGGACGTGCAAGTGGAGTTGGACCTTGCGCGTCAGTACCCGGCTTTTCGAATTGGCGGGCACTTAGCCCCTCTCCCCTCGCGGGAGAGGGGTTGGGGAGAGGGGGACGCGATGAACCCGCAACAGCTCGCCAAATCTCTACGTCAGAACATGACGGATGCCGAAAGGCTGTTGTGGAAGCATTTGCGGGCGCATCGCCTGGATGGTCAGAAGTTTCGACGCCAGCAGCCGATCGGGCCTTATGTGGTGGATCTCGTGCATCTTGGTGCGAGAGTGATCGTTGAGGCAGATGGCGGCCAGCACAATGAAAGCGCCAGGGACGATGCACGGGATGCCTGGCTGAAAGGACAAGGATTCAAGGTGCTGCGGTTCTGGAATGATCAGATTCTGCAGAGTACGGATAGCGTGCTGGATGTGATTTGGGCGGCGGTCGTCCCGACTTCCCCCTCTCCCCCGGCCCCTCTCCCGCGAGGGGAGAGGGGTGACTAAAGCGATTAACTTCACCAATTGAACAGGCTGCTCATGACCCATATCCCGCAGGTAAAAATCCCCGCCACCTACGTCCGCGGCGGCACCAGCAAAGGCGTGTTCTTCAAGCTCACGGACTTGCCCGAGCGCTGCCAGGTCGCGGGCGAGGCGCGCGACAAGCTGCTGCTGCGGGTTATCGGTTCGCCTGATCCCTACGGCGCGCAGATCGACGGCATGGGCGGCGCCACGTCTTCGACTTCCAAGACCGTGATCCTCGCCAAATGCAGCAAGGCTGATCACGACGTCGATTACATGTTCGGTCAGGTGTCGATCGACAAGGCTTTCGTCGACTGGTCCGGCAACTGCGGCAACCTCACTGCCGCCGTCGGCTCGTTCGCGATTAGCAACGGCCTGGTCGATGCCGCGCGCATTCCGCAGAACGGCATCTGCACGGTGCGCATCTGGCAGGTGCAGATCCTGAAGACGATCATCGCCCACGTGCCGATCAGCAACGGCGCAGTGCAGGAAACTGGCGACTTCGAGCTCGACGGCGTGACCTTCCCGGCGGCCGAGGTGCAGATCGAGTTTCTCGATCCGGCCGATGAAGGTGATGGCGACGGCGGCGGCTCGATGTTCCCGACCGGCAATCTCGTCGACGATCTCGAAGTGCCCGGCATCGGCACCTTGAAGGCGACGATGATCAACGCCGGCATTCCGACCGTGTTCATCAACGCGGCGGAGATCGGCTACACCGGCACCGAGCTGCGCGAAGCGATCAACACCAAGCCGGAAGTGCTCGCCAAGTTCGAGACCATCCGCGCGTACGGCGCGCTGCACATGGGTTTGATAAAGGATGTGTCCGAAGCGGCCAAGCGCCAGCACACGCCGAAGGTGGCGTTCGTGGCGCCACCGACCGATTACGTTTCGTCCAGCGGCAAGGCGATCAAGGCGAGCGAGATCGATCTCAATGTCCGCGCGCTGTCGATGGGCAAGCTGCATCACGCGATGATGGGCACGGCGGCGGTGGCCATCGGCACCGCGGCGGCGATCCCCGGCACCCTGGTCAATCTCGCCGCCGGTGGTGGTGCGAGGACGGCGGTGCGCTTCGGTCATCCGTCCGGCACCTTGAGAGTCGGTGCGGAAGCGACCCAGGAGAACGGTCAGTGGGTGGTCAAGAAAGCGATCATGTCGCGCTCGGCCCGCGTGCTGATGGAAGGCTGGGTGCGGGTGCCGGGCGACTCTTTCTGAAGCCGCCGGACCGCTGAGGCAAAAAGAAGCCCGGATGACGCGAGTCGTCCGGGCTTCTTTGTTGTCCGGGACGTGCAGCTACTTGCGGAAGATCGACTTCGGCAGCATCGCGTGCACGCCCTTGGTCCCGTCGACGGCTTCGGAGATGATCAGGTCCATCGCCGCGCTGCACAGCATGTAGGCGTCGTCTCGCGACAGGCCTTTGGTGGTTGCCAGGAAGTCGACCATGTCGCTGGTCGCCAGGCGGGCGGCTTCGTCGAGGTCGGGATTGAGGCCGATGCTCATGTAGTGCGTCGCGGTTTCCGCGCGCGGGCCCTTCAGCGCCTTGTTCTTATGCAGGATGATCTGCACGTCGCCTTTCAACGAGGCTTCCACGGCCGACAGGCAGACCTCGCCGTGGCCTTGCACGGCATGGCCGTCGCCGATCGACACCAGCCCGCCGGTGGCCTGCACCGGCAGGAACACGGTGCTGCCGGCGCCGAGATCGCGATTGTCGAGATTGCCGCCGAACACGTCCGGCGGGCCGCTGGCGACACGGCCGCGGCTGGCCTCCGGCGCCACCGCGATCACGCCCCAGAACGGCTTGACCGGCACTTCAACGCCGGGCGCGTACTCGACGCTCTGGCGTTTCATGTCTATCCACAGCACCCGGTCCTTCTGGTAGTCGAATTCGTCGGGCAGCACGCCACGCTTAGGGCGAAAGCCCTGGCCGGCGATCGGCAGCCGGACTTCAACGGAGCGGATGCGGATCTCCAGCACGTCGCCGGGCTCGGCACCGCGGACGCGGATCGGGCCGTTGAGCGTGTGATCGCCGCGACCAGCGCCTTCCACGCCTTCGAAAGTCGCGTACAGCTCCTTCGGAATCTTCTCCTTTGGCACTCCGAGACCTTCGAAGTAGCGCGGATTGCCGCTGGCGGTTTCCAGACGCACGATGTCGCCGGAGTCGATGGTCAGCACCGGCGGCAGCGAGGCGTCGAAGAAGCCGCGGTGCACGGTGGTCGGCGTCGCCTTCAGATCGTGGATCGTCGGTGCGGCCTGAGCCGGCGCTGCCACCTGCAGGATCAGCGCGGCGGGGATTGCCAGAACTGCGAGCATTTTCAAGGTCGTCTCCGGTGGCGTCCGGTGCGGAACGGAACGACCGCACTGCCTTGTAGACGGCCTTGCCGGTGAATACCCGACCTTGAGGGCCTCTACCAAGAGTGTCGACGGTGGCCCGTTTCTGGCTTGAATTCGGCGCTGGCGGGCCCACCGTGCCATCTCGGAATAGAATCGCGTTTTAGAGGTGAACCATGCCGTTCTACGAATACGCCTGTACCAACTGCGGCAAGCCGACGACGATCCTGCAGAAGCTGTCCGATCCGCCGGCCGTCGACTGCCCGGCCTGCCACACGCCCAGCCTGACCAAGCAGATTTCCGCCGCCGGCTTCCGCCTGAAGGGCGCGGGCTGGTACGAGACCGACTTCAAGTCGGACAACAAGCGCAATCTCGCCGGTGACAGCGCCGAAAGCGCCGTCAAGCCCGACAAGGTCGCTGACAAGCCTGCCGCCGCCCCCGCTGCTGCGGCGCCAGCTGCAACGCCGGCGGCACCGACCACGCCGGTCGCCTGAACCGGTGAGCGACCTCGGCGAGCCGCTGCCGGAAGCGCCGCCGCCTCCCGAGCCCGCGCCGCGCCTGCTGCGCGTGGTGCTGAGGCAATGGTTCTTCGCCGGACTGCTGATCTGGGTGCCGCTGGCGGCCACCTTGCTGGTGATCCGCTTCCTGATCGGCCTGCTCGATACCAGCCTGCTGCTGATTCCGCCGTCGCTGCGCCCGGATTTCCCGGGCCTGGGCGTGTTCCTGAGCGTCGGTCTGGTGTTCGGTACCGGCGCGCTGGCAGCGAATTACCTCGGCGGACGGCTGCTGCACTGGGCCGAGGAAATGCTGTTCCGCATTCCGCTGGTGCGCACCTTGTACGGCGGCGTCAAGAAACTCGCCGAGACGTTGTTCTCGCGGGAATCGACGGCGTTCAAGCGCGTGGTGCTGATCGAATGGCCGCGCGCCGGGCTATGGACGATCGGCTTCCAGGCCGGCGATCCGCTGAAAGTGGTGCGTGAGGCAACCGGCCAGGATCTGATCCCGGTGTTCGTGCCGACCACCCCGAACCCGACCGGCGGTTTCATCATGCAGGTGCCGGCCGCGGAGCTGAAATTCCTCGACGTGACGGTCGAGGAAGGCATGCGCTACATCATCTCGCTCGGCGTCGTTGCTCCCGGCATCACGCCGCCTGCGCTGCCGGTCGCGCCACGCTGAGACGACACAGGGCCGGCATCGGACGGTACAATCGCCGTCTTGTTCATATTGCTGCGTGATTTCGATGATGCGTTCCCATTACTGCGGCCAGGTCACTGAAGCGTTGACCGGCCAGACCGTCCAGGTTTGCGGCTGGGTCCAGCGCCGCCGCGACCACGGTGGCGTGATCTTCATCGACCTGCGCGACCGCGAAGGCCTGCTGCAGATCGTCTTCGATCCGGACAACGCCGAAACCTTCGCCGCCGCCGAACGTCTGCGCAGCGAATACGTCGTGCAGATCACCGGCCTGGTTCGCGCCCGTCCGGAAGGCACGGTCAACGCCAATCTGCCGACCGGCCGCATCGAAGTGCTCGGCCGCTCGGTGGAAGTGCTGAACAAGTCGGAAACCCCGCCGTTCCAGCTCGATGACGACACGGTTGGCGAGGAAACCCGCCTCAAGTACCGCTACATCGATCTGCGCCGGCCGCTGATGCAGAAGAACCTGCGTCTGCGCCACGACGTGATCCGCCGCATCCGCAACAAGATGGACGAGCTCGGCTTCATCGACGTCGAGACGCCGATCCTGACCCGCGCCACGCCGGAAGGCGCGCGCGATTATCTGGTGCCCAGTCGCGTGCATCCGGGCATGTTTTACGCCCTGCCCCAATCACCACAGTTGCTCAAGCAATTATTGATGGTGGCCGGCATGGATCGTTACAGCCAGAT
>NZ_CAISIQ010000430.1 GCF_903885465.1 uncultured Nevskia sp. | reverse complement strand
GTCCTGCCGTAGCCGCAATGCAATAAGACCTCCCTCCCGGCGACCTTGGCAAGTCACAGCCGGGAGGGAGGCCCTGAGTCCAGCACCTTCCGGGCTGCCAGGCCCGTGGAGGTTGCCGAACACCGGAAGGCTAGAGCATTGAAGACGGCGACGGCCTGAACAACCAGCGGGACAACCTGAGGGCGGCCACGCGGCCCCAGAACAACGCCAACGGGTCGAAGCGCCCCCATCACGGCGGGAGACCTACGAGTTCACGCTTCACGCGCTCTGAGAAACCGGAAAAACTCCACGCCCTCACGCAGCCGCCGCTTCAGCATCTGCCAATCGCTGAGCATCTCGCGAACGATCTCCCAGATCTTGCTCGGGCGGAAATAGAAGCGCCGATAGAACACTTCCATGCTGTGAAAGATCTCGTCCTTGGACAGATGCGGATAGCTGATCGCGGCCAGCTGCACGCCCTGCTCGTTGACCAGATTCACCGCGTCGTTCTCCACCAGCCAGCCATTGTCGACTGCCTGCTTGTACAAGGTGGTGCCGGGATACGGCGCTGCGAGCGAGACCTGAATGGTGTGCGGGTTGATCGCCTTGGCCCACTCGATGGTCTTCTCGATCGTCGCCTTCGTTTCGCCCGGCAGGCCGAGTATGAAAGTGCCGTGGATGACGATGCCCAACTTCCGGCAATCCTCGGTGAAGCGTTCGGCGATGTCGGTTTTCAGGCCCTTCTTGATGTTGTGCAGGATCTGGTCGTCGCCGGATTCGTAGCCGACCAGCAGCAGCCGCAGCCCGTTCTCCTTCATCAGCTTCAGCGAGGCGTACGGCACGTTGGCCTTGGCGTTGCAGCTCCAGGTCCAGCCAAGCGCACCTAAGCCGATCGCGATCTCGTGGACTCTTTCCATGTTGGAGGAATCGGTGAAGGTGTCGTCGTCGAACATCAGCTCCTTCACTTCCGGCATGTGCTGCTGGATCCAGCGCGCTTCCTCGATGACGTTGGCGGCCGAGCGCACCCGGTAGCGATGACCACCGACGGTCTGCGGCCACAGGCAGAACGTGCATTTCGAACGGCAGCCTCGGCCGGTGTACAGCGACACGTAGGGATACTGCAGATAGCCAATGAAGTAGTTCTTGATCGTCAGATCGCGCTGGTAGATCGGCGCCACGAATGGCAGCGCGTCCATGTCCTCGATCGTCGCCCGCGGAGGGTTGTGCTTGATCGTGCCGTCGGCAAGGCGATAGCTGATGCCGGTGATTTCGGCCCAGGGCTTGTCGTTGGCGGCGAGTTCGGCGCAGGTGTAGTCGAACTCTTCGCGGGCGACGAAGGCGATGGCTTCGGAGGCCTGCAGCGAGCCGCCCGGATCGACGGCGACCTTGGCGCCGACCATGCCGATGACGATCTGCGGTGCGCGTGCTTTCAGCAGCTCGGCGAACTTGGCGTCGGTCGGGAACGACGGTGTCGAGGTATGGATGATCACCAGCTCGTAGGCTTCGGCGATCGTCAGGCTCTGCTCGACGCTCAGCTCATCGGCCGGCGCATCGACGACCCGGCTGCCCGGCACCATCGCCGCCGGCTGGGCGAGCCAGGTTGGATACCAGAAGCTCTTGATCTCGCGCTTGGCCTGATAGCGGCTGCCGGCACCGCCGTCGAAACCATCGAAGGACGGCGCCTGCAGAAACAGGGTTTTCAGTGCACTTTTCAGCGGCTCGGTCTCTGGCTCGGGGCGGGCGGGCATTGCAGGGCTGGGGTTCGGGCGGGGCGGCGGATGCGCCGAGCGATCTTCATCTGGCGACCGCGCCAGCGCACCACTCGGCCGGCGAGGGCGATCGTCCAGAGCAGCAGGGAAAGGCAGTCGCGGACCGGCACCAATGAAAAATTCTTCAAGGAATCCAGTGGCTTCGACGTTCGTTCCGGGGCTTTGGACTGACCCGAATGTAGCACGAGGCGCAAGCCCAAGGCCGCGCTGGCCAGCAGGCTGGCGAGCAGGGTTCCACCGGCCATCAACCAGCCAGCAACGGCCATCGGCGTGGCGAAGGAGATGAACATGAACAGATAGCCGAGCGGCGCGATCGAGCGGATCGAGCGCAGCCAGCGCAGTTCGCGAGCGGCGAGATCGGCGAGCCGGGTTTCGATGACATCGGTCTGCACGCTGCATTCCGACAGCACCGTGCGCAGGCCCTGCCGGCGAGTCAGCTCGCCGAGCCAGTAATCGTCTGCCACGTGCTGGGACAGCGCCTCGAAACCGCCGATGGTGTTCAGCGTGTCGCGGCGCAGGGCGATCGACGCGCCGAACGAATAGTCGGTGTAGCCGAAGCGCCGGGCCAGGGTCACTGACGGCGCGAACCAGTCGTCGATGAACTGAGCGCCGAGCCGCGCCCATAGGCCGCCGAGTGCCGCGCCGCGATATAGGCAGCTGACCACGCCAACCGTCGGATCGGCCAGCGGCGCGGTGATCCGGCGCAGCAGATCGGGCGGCGCGTGGATGTCGCTGTCGGCCAGCAGCAGCCAGTCATGGCGCGCTTGCGGCAGCAGGTTGATCAGATTGCTGACCTTCAGGTTCAGGCCGTGCACACGGGCATCGATGACCACGGCGATGTCCTGCTGCGGAAACTCGGCGCGCAGGCGCTCGACGGTGGCCAGCGCAGCATCGTTCGCGCTGTGCAGGCCGAACACCAGTTGATAGTGCGGATGATCCTGCAGGCAGAAGCTGCGCAGGTTGTCGTACAGGCCGGGCTCGTGGCCGTAAAGGGGCTTCAGCACCGACACCGCTTGCGTCGCACCCGGCTGGCGCTGCACGCGGCGCTGCCACCAGCGGCAGGCCAGCAGGCTCAGCAATGCGTAACCGCAGGTTGCGATCAGCAGGGCGTGGCCGAGGATGGAGGCGAAGGTCACGACGGGCCGGGGCAGTCTGGATGAGCGGCAGGGAATCGCCACATGGTAGCGGCGCAAGTTTGGTGCCGCTGTGTGCTGCGTCGCTTTGGCGGTTTGTGTAACGTCTTGTCGTCCCTTCAGGAATCGGTCACTCGATGGCGCAAACCGAGCCATGCTGCGGTTGCTGAAAGCGGTCGCTCTGGCCGCGATCGCCCTGCTGCCGCTCAGAACGACGGCTGATGCGCCATGGCGGCCGGACGCGATCGTCGGCCGCTGGCTGATTGCCTCGAAGGACGCGGTGATCGACATCCATCCGGTCGACGGCCCAGCCGGTAGTGAATATCACGGCTCGATCGCCTGGCTGCTCGACAAGACCTACGATGAAAAGGACGGCCCGGCCTTGAGCGGCAAGCCGCTGCTCGATCATCGCAACCCGGATCCGGCGCTGCGCCAGCGACCGCTGATCGGCCTGCCGATGCTGAAAGGCCTGCACTTCGATGGCCAAGATCACTGGCTCGATGGCCGCGTCTACAGTTGCAATGATGGCCGCACCTATCGGGTGCAGGTTTCGCTGGCCGATCGCGATCACCTGAATCTGCGCGGCTATTTCGGGCTGCCGATCTTCGGCATGACCTCGGTCTGGACGCGGATCGCGGTGCCGCCGTCGCCGTGACGAGGTAGGGCATAGGGGGTCCCTGTTCGTCGTCTCGATGACGGTCTAGTAAACTTCGCTCGTGAAACTGTCACATCGGTATGACTGTCCTTCGTGCTGGCCCCGTTTTCGCGGGCTTTGCCCCATCTCGACCGCGAACCCCGTGCACCATTTATGAGCGTGATGTCGACGACGCTGGATGTCTCCCGTCGCGCTGCGGCCCAGGCCCAGCCGAACATTGCGCTGATCAAGTACTGGGGCAAGCGCGACCTGCGCCTGAACCTGCCGGTGGTCGGTTCGCTGTCGATCACCCTGGATACGCTCTGGACGCGCACCGAAGTCCGCTTCGATGACGCGCTCGCGGCCGATTCGATGACCCTGAACGGCAAGGTCGACGCCAAGCAGCTGAAGCGCACCAGCGCCTGTCTCGATCTGCTGCGCGCCCGCGCCGGCGTGACGAGCCGTGCCGAGGTGATCAGCGAAAACAACTTTCCGACCGGCGCCGGCCTGGCTTCGTCGGCGTCCGGCTTCGCGGCGATGGTCATGGCTGGCGACGCTGCCTTGGGTTTGAAGCTGACGCCCGCCGAGCAATCGGTGCTGGCGCGGCGCTGCTCCGGCTCGGCGGCGCGCTCGATCTTCGGCGGCTATGTCGAATGGGCGCATGGCCAGCAGGCCGACGGCGAGGATTCGGTCGCCACGCCGCTGCTCGAAGCCTCGGCCTGGCCGCTGAGCGTGGCGGTTGCCATCACCTCGACGGCCGAGAAAGCGATCGGTTCCACCGAAGGCATGAACCGCACGGCCGACACCAGCCCGTACCAGCAGGCTTGGATCGACTCGCAGGACGTCGATCTCGGCGAAGCCCGTGCCGCCATTGCCGCGCGCGATTTCGAGCGCCTGGCCGATATCTCCGAGCACAGCTGTCTGAAGATGCACGCGCTGGCGCTGGCCGCGAAGCCGGGTCTGCTGTACTGGAACGCGGCGACCGTTGCGGCGATGCATTGCGTGCGCGGCCTGCGCGCCAAGGGCGTGCCGGTGTTCTTCACCATCGACGCCGGCCCGCAGCTGAAAGCGGTCTGCTTGCCGTCTGCTGCCGCTGCGGTGGCCGCTGCGCTGCGCGACGTCCCGGGCGTGCTGAACGTTGTCGAGACCGGTCTCGGCGGCCCGGCGCGGCTGATTGCCGTCGCCGATCTGGCTGCCGCGTAAGCCGCCCATGACCCGCTCATGAACATCGCAGCATCGGCGCCCGGCAAGCTGGTGCTGCTCGGCGAGTACGCCGTGCTCGAAGGTGCGCCGGCGGTGGCGATGGCTGTCGACCGTCGCGCCGTGGTCAAGCTGACCGCGCAGCCGGGCTCGCGCTGCGAAGTATTCGCACCGGACGTTTTGAAAGCGCGCACGCCGTTCTCGATCGGCAGCAATGGCCTGCCGGACTGGCAGGCTGCCGGCGCTGATGCCGCCCGCTTGAATCTGGTCGATGAAGTGCTGCGCGGCCTGGCCGATGAAGGCCTGGCGCCGGCTGCCGGCAGCGGCTTCCATCTGGCGCTCGATACCTCGGCGTTCTTCGATACGCAGAATGCCGAGCGGCCGAAGCTCGGGCTCGGTTCCAGCGCCGCGCTGACCGTGGCGCTGGCCATGGCTTTCGTCGCGCGCACGGGGCAAGCAGACGATGCAGCCAGCCATGTCAGCTGGCTGCCGCGCCTGCTGGCCTTGCACCGCAAGTTCCAGGGTGGACAGGGCAGCGGCGTCGATGTCGCAACCAGCCTGGTCGGCGGCGTCATCGCCTACCAGCTGAATGACGGCGGTACCACGCCGACTGCGCGGCCGCTGACTTGGCCGGCGGGCCTGCACCAGCGTTTCATCTGGTCCGGCCGCTCGGCGTCGACGCCGAAATTCCTGTCGATCCTGCGCGCCTGGCGGCTCGATCACGAAGCCGAATACCGGACCCGGATGGACGCGCTGAGCTCGATCGCTTCGGCTGCCGTCGAGGCACTCGCGGCCGGCGACGCGGCGGGCTTTCTGAGCTGCGCGTCCAGCTACGGCAACGATCTGCGCGCGCTCGGCCTGGCCAGCGGTGTCAGCATCTATTCCGAAGAACATGTGGCGATCGCTGCCGTCGCAGCCTCGCATGAAGGTGTGATCTACAAGCCTTGTGGTGCCGGTGGTGGTGACGTCGGCGTGTTGTTTGCAACGGACCCCGAGCGTCTGACTGCTGCCGTCGCGCAGCTGGCAGCAGCCGGGTTCGCCAGCGTGCCGCTGGCGGTCGATGTGACCGGCCTGCGGATCGCGATAACGGAGAGTGTCGAAGCATGAGTGCCGAACCCCAGCCCACCGCGCCCGCCGCGGACAAAGCGCCCGCCCAATCGATCGACAAGTCGCCCGACAAATCGAGGATCCCGGAGTTCTACAAGCTGTCGGTCAGCGATCGCGTGCGCTTGATGCGCGAGCGTGGCTGGGTGTCGGAAGCCGACTACCAGCAGATGATTTCCGGCGAGCACACCTTGTCGCTGCATCGCGCCGACAAGATGATCGAGAACGTTGTCGGCGTCATGGGGCTGCCGGTCGGTCTCGGGCTCAACTTCCTGATCAACGGCAAGGATTACGTCATCCCGCTGGTGGTCGAGGAGCCATCGATCGTCGCCGCGCTGTCGAGTGCCGCAAAGATCGTTCGGGGAGCGGGCGGCTTCACGGCCGAGATGGACGAGTCGATGCTGATCGGCCAGATCCAGGTCGTCGACATTCCCAATGTGCCACGTGCCCAGAGCGCGCTGCTGCAGCGCAAGGCCGAGTTGCTGAACCTCGCCAATTCGCTGCATCCGCAGATGGTGGCGCGTGGCGGCGGTGCTCGCGATGTCGAGATTCATCTGCACCCGCGGCCCGATGGCCGTGGCGACATGATGGTGCTGCATCTGGTCGTCGACACCTGTGATGCGATGGGCGCCAACCTGGTCAACACGATGTGCGAAGGCCTGGCCTCGCTGGTCGAGTCGATCACCGGCGGCAAGGTGTTCCTGCGCATCCTGTCGAATCTCACCGACCGCGCCTTGGTTCGAGCCAAGTGCGTGATTCCGGTCGCGCGCCTCGCCGGCAAGGGTTTCTCGGGCGAGGAAGTGCGTGACGGCATCGTGCTGGCCACCGATTTCGCCAGCGTCGATCCCTACCGCGCCGCGACGCACAACAAGGGCGTGATGAACGGAGTCGATGCCGTGGCGCTCGCCACCGGCAACGACTGGCGCGCGATT
>NZ_CAISIQ010000429.1 GCF_903885465.1 uncultured Nevskia sp. | reverse complement strand
TGTGGCTCCTGTGGCTCCTGCGGCTGCGGTGGTCGAGCCGCCGGCTCCGCCGGTGCTGCCAGTTCCTGCCCCGACAACAACACCCGTGCCAGCTCCAGCCGAGGCGCAGGTTGTTCCAGCCCCGGCGACAGCGGCTGAAGCCGATGCGCCCGCGGCACCGCCGCCGAGCGCCGAAAGCCCTGCGGAACCCGCCGCCGAAGTGCCTGCGGTTAGTGCGCCCGAGCCGGCTACGGTGCCAGCACCGGCACCGATTGCCGAACCGCCACCAGCGGCTTCGACGTTCTCGTTCGAAGACTACGGTCTGTCCTGGCCGCTGATCGGCGGGTTGCTGGTGCTGATCTTCCTGCTGATGCTGGTGGTGTTGAAGCGTCGCTCCAAGCCCAAGCCGAAAGCCAAGCTGCCGTCGCCGGACACCCTCTGGTTGTCGATGCCGGTGATTGCCGCAGCGACACCCGAAACCCGGCGCTCGACATTGGCGACTGCCGCCGATGCCGAAGCCGCAGCGCCTGCGCCGAGCGAGCCGGCGGAGCCGGAAGCTTCAGCCGAACCGACGCCTGAAGCTCAGCCCGAGCCCGAATCCAGGCGCGTCGAACCCGAATTGCCGCCGCTGCCCGAAGACAGCGAAGCCTTGCTTGCCGAAGAAGAACGTGCAGCCTCCGTCCTCAAGCTGGATGGCGGAGATCCGCTGACCGAAGCTGATTTCCATCTCGCCTACGGGCTGTATGACGAAGCGATCCAGATGCTCAGCCAGGCGATCGCCGAACAGCCGGAGCGGGTCGATCTGCAGCGCAAGCTCGCCGAGGTCTACGCCGCCGCCGCCGCTGCCAAGGCGTCGCCGGCCGAGCTTTCGGTCACCGATTTCGATCTTGATGTCGATCTCGACAAGCCGGAGATCAGGCCCGAAGCCAAGTCCGAGATCAGTTCCGAGTTCAGGACTGAAGCGGAGCCTGACATCAGTCCGAATCCTGTTGCCCCAGCGCCATTCGTTGCACCAGCGCCGATTCTCGAGCCAGTACCGGACGCCGCCCAGATTCAGCCTGAGCCCCGCAACGTCGATCCGCTGGCCGACATCGATCTGAGCAGCTTCGATCTCGCTGCCGAATCGACGGCCGAGCCGCCGCTTGATCCGCGTCTGATCGAATTCAGTTTCGACGAGCTGGAAGCGAGCATCGAACCGGAGCCCGAGCATCCGCTGTCGGCGAGCGTCGACGAGATCGATACCAAGCTCGATCTGGCGCGCGCCTATGCCGACATGGGCGATATCGAGGCGGCCGGCAACCTGCTCACCGAAGTCATTGCCACCGGCAGCGACGACCAGAAAATCGAAGCCGAGGCGCTGCAGCTGCGCCTGAAGGACGCAGGCTGAACGACGTCACACAGGCCGGCATGGTCCGCTGGGTCGCTGGCGTCGAGTACCACGGCTCGCGCTACTCCGGCTGGCAGATCCAGGCGGGACGGCCGAGCGTGCAGGGCGCGGTCGAAGCCGCACTGAGCTCGGTCGCCAACCAGCCGGTGGCGACCATCTGCGCCGGCCGCACCGATTCCGGCGTGCACGCGCTCGGCCAGGTCGTGCACTTCGACAGCGCCGCCGCCCGCGATCCCTACGGCTGGCTGCTCGGCAGCAATTCACGCTTGCCGCCGGACGTCGCCTTGCGCTGGGTGCAGCCGGTCTCGGGTGATTTCAGCGCCCGATTCAGTGCGATCTCGCGCCGCTATCGCTACGTGATCCACAACGATCGCGCCCGCTCGGCGCTGCTCGCCGAACGGGCGACCTGGATCGCCCATGCGCTGGATGCCGACGCCATGCATGAAGCCGCGCAGGCACTGGTCGGCGATCATGATTTCTCGGCCTTCCGCGCCGCCGAATGCCAGGCGAAAACGGCGACGCGCACGCTGGAAAGCCTCCGCGTCTGGCGCAGCCGGCAGTTCGTGGTCATCGATGTCCGCGCCAACGCCTTCCTGCATCACATGGTCCGCAACATCACTGGCAGCCTGCTGGAAGTCGGCAGCCAGCGCCGGCCAGCGGCCTGGATCGCTGAACTGCTGGCCGGCCGCGACCGCAGCCTGTCGGGCATGACGGCCGCCGCGCAGGGCCTGTATTTTGTCGGCCCCGATTACCCGGCCGAATTCGGCCTGCCGCCGCCGTCCGAGCCCTGGTTTCCCGCATGAGCGCTGCCGTCTTTCGCCGCACCCGGATCAAGTTCTGCGGTTTCACGCGGGCTGATGACGTGGCCGAAGCGGTTGCGCTCGGCATCGACGCCGTCGGCCTGATCCTGGTCCCGCAAAGCCCGCGTGCCGTCAGCCTGGAAGCGGCCGTCCAGCTGAAAGGGACGGTTCCGCCCCTGGTCAGCAGTGTGGTGCTGCTGCGCAATCCGGATGCCGCGCTGGTGCACGAAGTGCTGCGCCTGATCCAGCCGAGCCTGCTGCAGTTCCATGGCGAAGAATCCGCTGACTTCTGCGCCAGCTTCGGCCATCCCTATCTGAAGGCGATCGCGATGCAGAACCAGACGCGCCCGCTGGCCGAGATCGCGGCCGAATACGCGAGCGCTGCTGCGCTGCTGCTCGATGGCCACGCGCCGGGCGGCCTGGGCGGGCAGGGCGTGGCTTTCGATTGGCAGCAGGCGACCGGAACTGTGGCGTTGCCGATCATGCTGGCCGGTGGTATCCGGCCGGATAACGTCGCTGCGGCGATCGCGGCAGCGCGGCCTTTTGCCGTCGATGTTTCCAGCGGCATCGAAGCGGCGCCGGGCAGGAAGGATTCAGGCAAAATGCGCGACTTCGTGCGCGAGGTTCACCGCGCCGACCAGCTTTCCTGAAATCGAGTCTTGCCTGTCTGATGATCTACGAGAATCTGCCTGACGCCCGAGGCCATTTCGGCCCCTACGGTGGCCGTTTCGTCGCCGAAACCTTGATGGAGCCGCTGCGCGAGCTGGAAGCGGCCTACAACATGCTGAAAGTCGATCCGGCGTTCCGCGCCGAGCTCGACAAGGATCTGGCGCTCTATGTCGGCCGTCCCAGCCCGCTGTATCCGGCCGAGCGGCTGACCAAGAAATGGGGCGGCGCGCAGATTTTCCTGAAACGCGAAGATCTGAATCACACCGGCGCCCACAAGATCACCAACACCGTGGGCCAGGCGCTGCTCGCCAAGCACCTCGGCAAGACCCGGATCATCGC
>NZ_CAISIQ010000428.1 GCF_903885465.1 uncultured Nevskia sp. | reverse complement strand
TGGACGCCGGAGCGGGTGTCGGACGTGCTGTTCTACGGCGTGCTCGGGGTGATCCTCGGCGGCCGTATCGGCTACACGTTCTTCTACAACGTCGACAAGGCCGGCGAGCTGATCTTCCTCAAGGATCCGCTGGTGATCTTCCGGATCTGGGAGGGCGGCATGTCCTTCCACGGCGGCCTCATCGGCGTGCTGGTGGCGATGCAGGTCTACGCGATCCAGCACAAGCTGAGTTTCTGGAAGGTTACCGACTTCATCGCGGTGACCGTGCCGTTCGGCCTGCTGACCGGCCGCCTCGGCAATTTCATCAACGGCGAGCTGTACGGTGCGCCGACCACGCTTCCCTGGGGCATGATTTTCCCGAAGCTCGGCGACGGCCTGCCGCGCCATCCGAGCATGCTTTACGAAGCGGGGCTCGAAGGCCTGGCGATGCTGCTGATCCTGTGGTGGTTCGGCTCGAAGCCACGCCCGCGGATGGCGATCAGCGGCCTGTTCCTGATCCTCTACGGCACCTTCCGTTTCGCCGTCGAATTCGTCCGCGTGCCGGACAGCCAGCTGGGCTACCTCTACGGCACCAGCTGGTTCACGATGGGCATGCAGCTCTGCGTGCCGATGCTGCTGGCCGGCATCACGCTGATGATCGTGGCCTACCAACGAAACAAGGTTTGAGACGATGCGCCAATACCTCGACCTGATGAAGCTAGTGCTAGACACCGGCACGGAAAAGACCGACCGCACCGGCACCGGTACCCGCTCGGTCTTTGGCCACCAGATGCGTTTCGATCTGGCCCAGGGCTTCCCGATGCTGACGACCAAGAAGCTGCATCTGAAGTCGATCGCCGTGGAGCTGCTCTGGTTTCTCCGTGGCGATACCAACACCGCGTTCCTCAAGGAGCACGGCGTATCGATCTGGGACGAATGGGCGGACGAGCAGGGCGAGCTCGGCCCGGTCTATGGCCGTCAGTGGCGCAGTTGGCCGACCGCCGATGGCCGTCATGTCGACCAGATCAAGCAATTGCTCGAACAGCTACGCAAGACGCCGGACTCGCGCCGCCTGCTGGTCTCGGCCTGGAACGTCGGCGAGCTGGACAAGATGGCGCTGATGCCCTGCCACGCGCTGTTCCAGTTCTATGTCGCCGACGGCAAGCTCAGCTGCCAGCTCTACCAGCGCAGCGCCGACATCTTCCTCGGCGTGCCGTTCAATATCGCCAGCTATGCGTTGCTGACCTTGATGATTGCCCAGGTCGCCGGCCTTAAGCCCGGCGATTTCGTCTGGACCGGCGGCGATTGCCACCTGTATTCGAACCATCTCGAGCAGGCACGCCTGCAGCTGAGCCGCGAAACCAAGGCGCTGCCGACGATGACGATCAATCCGGCGGTCACCGATCTGTTCGGCTTCAAGCTGGAAGATTTCACGATCAGCGGCTATGAGCCGCATCCGCACATAAAAGCGCCAGTCGCTGTATGAAATCGCCGTCCCTGGCTCCGGTTGGGTTGATCGACGACCCCCGGCCTGGCCATCCGTGGCCGAGCGTTCGCATGGCCAGCGAGCAATGTTCGCAAAGCGGCCCTGCTCACCCAGTTGCGGTCTGAGAAGAAATCCATGCGCTTCGGACGTTGGATCGTTGCCTGCAGTCTGCTGCTGATCAGCGTCGCGGCCGCTGCAAAGAACCCGCCGTATCCGATGGGCTCGATCGACGAGCTGTTTCCGCAGCCACCGAAGCCGGTGGAATACAGCTACAAGATCGACGACCGGACGATCCATTACTGGCAGATCGGCAACGGTCCGGCG
>NZ_CAISIQ010000427.1 GCF_903885465.1 uncultured Nevskia sp. | reverse complement strand
GATGACGCCCACCAGCGGCGCGGGCTTGGATGCGGGTTCGGACACGTTGCGGGAATTCCGGTGACGGCTGGGACTAAGAGGGCGGCGATTATTTCACCGGCGCAGGCAAACCGCATCCTGACGCTGGTGAGAGACGATCGCGCTGGAATCAGGGTGCGATGAGATCGAAATCGGCGTTGACGCTGGCGTTGTAGCGAATCTGCCCGGCCGAGAAGCCCAGTGCTTCGTTGCCGGATTCTGGCGCTGCATCGGCAGCGGCCATCACCGAGAAGCGGGCCTTCTGCGCCATTGGCGGCGGCACGAACTCGGCGTTGGCATTCAGCGTATGCACGGCGCCGAGCTTCACACCGAGCGCATCGGCCAGCACCTTGGCCTTGGCGCGCGCGTCTTCAGCCGCCTTGGCCAGCGCTTCGCGAGTCAGCGCTTCGGCTTTCGACGATTCTAGCTGCGGGTCTGACACGTTGTTGATGCCGGCGGTCGTCGCTTTCAGCAGCACGTCGCCGATCTTGTCGAGATCGCGGACGACGATCTCGATGCCGCGGGTCAGCTGATAGCCGAGAAACTTGCGGCCGCCCTTGGCGCTGTAATCGTACTGCGGCTGGATGCTCAGGCCGGCAGTCGAGATATCGGCATCGGCGATGCCCAGCGCCTTCACCTGCGCGAGGTAGTCGCGGACGATGCGGCTGACCTGATCCTGCGCGGCGCGCAGATCGAGCTTGGTGGTTTCGACCTGCATCGAGATGCGGGCGCGATCCGGCGTGGCGGTCACTTCACCGCGACCACTGACATTGACCGAGCGACGGTCCGGCAAGGTATCGGCGGACACGGGCAGCGAGGTGGCGACAAGAAAGACGCAGCTCAACAGGGCCGCGGAAGCAGTGATGGAGCGCATGGCAGTTCGGGCAGTCTTCGGAACGAGCCCGGATGCTGCAACGCCCGGCCGCGAACGGCAAGCGCGGCTTTGCTTTCGAGCTCAGGCCAAGTTCACGAATCCCCGGCGTTCGGAGACAAGGGCTAAACTTGAACGGATACGCCCGAATGTCCGGCGTGCCTGAGTTTGATTCCGAGCCTGAGCTGCCCATGTCGTACATGCACCAAACCGTGATCCTGAGCCGAGAAGTGATCGGCGTGCTGATTCCTGCTGGCACGCGGGTCGAGCTGCCCGAGGGCGCGGATGCGACCATCACCCAGGCGCTGGGCGGCAGCTATACGGTCGAGGTGCAGGGCCATCTGTTCCGCATCGATGGCAAGGATGCCGACGCGCTCGGCTTCGAGCCGACCGGCGACATCGTTCTTGCGGCCGATGCCAGCGAAGAGGAAGTGACCGCCGCCGTACGCAAGCAGCTGGAAACGGTCTACGACCCGGAAATCCCGATCAACATCGTCGAGCTCGGCCTGGTCTACGACTGCCGTCTCGAACCGGCCGCCGACGAAGGCTGGAATCTGCACGTGGTGATGACCCTGACGGCTCCCGGCTGCGGCATGGGCGACGTGCTGGTCAACGACGTCAAGACCAAGGCGCTGCAAGTGCCGATGGTGCGCGAGGCGGACGTGGAGCTGACCTTCGATCCACCGTGGACGCAGGACATGATGAGCGACGCGGCCAAGCTGCAGGCGGGCTTCCTGTGACCAACACCCTGACTCGCGGCGTGCGCGTGATCGTGGCGCCACGCTATGTGCCGGAGCAGTCCGAGCCCTCGCGTTCGCACTACCTGTTCAGCTATCAGGTGACGATCCGCAACGATGGCGACGAGACCGTGCAGCTGCTGTCACGGCACTGGATCATCACCAACGGCGAAGGCAAGACCGAGGAAGTGCGCGGCCCGGGCGTGATCGGCTTCCAGCCCAAGCTCGAACCTGGCGAGCAGTTCCAGTACACCAGCGGCTGCCCGCTGACCACGCCGGTCGGCACCATGCACGGCAGTTACCAGATGGTGACCGACGGTGGCGACAACTTCGATGCGCTGATCGAGCCGTTCCGGCTCGCAGTGCCGCGCGTTCTCAACTGACGCGAACGCGCTTCAGCGAACCGAGCCGGTGATGCTCGGGTCCATGCGGCGCAGCGCATCCAGCGGGTTGGTCTCGCCGGTCTGCCGCAACTCCTCAGCGCTGTAGCTGCGTCCCGCAACGCCAAGGCAGTCGCGATTCTTCGACTTGATCCGCGTGCCGGTGTCACGCACGCAGTTCGGCTGCCTTAAATCGGTGCCGCTATCGTTCTTGGCGGGAGCCGACTCGGTCGGGGTCGACGAACTTGCGGGTTCAGCCGCAAATGCGCCGCTGACCAACAGCGTGCCGAGCGCAAAGCTGGCCAGCAGCTGGCAGATAGGGGTTTTGTTCATCGCGGGCTTCTCCGTCATGGCCGCATCGGAAACGATGCAAGCAACAAGATCAAGACCGTCGGTGAAGACTGGCCGTTCCCCGCGGCTCGATAGCCAAGCTCCGTGTGAGGGAGCCTAGCTATCGAATGCTTACTTGCGGCTCTTGCGAATCTTGTCGATCAGGAAATCGACGGTCTTCGCGGCGGTCGGCGAACCCGGCACCGCGTAGGTACCACCAACGATCAGGATCGGCACGCTGCGGATCACGTAGGTGCGGGCCAGCGCTTCGCCGCGGCGCATGCCGGAATCGACGACGAAACTGGCGGCAATGCCATCGAAATCAGCCGGCTTGATGCCGGCGACGGCGACATACAGCTCGCGGATCGCTTCCAGCGACGCCATCTGCTGGTGTTGCTCGTGAATCGCTGCGAATAGCGCCTTGTGGGTCTTGTCGAGAATGCCGAGCGTCTGGGCAATGTAGAACGCGCGAGCATGCACTTCGCCTTCCGGACGGCCCAGCGTATTCGGCACACGGATGAAATCGGCATCGGCCGGCTTGGTCTTGAGCCAGGCTTCGACGGTGGGTTCCAGCGCGAAACAATGCGGACAGCCGTACCAGAAGAACTCCTCCACCGTGATCCGCTTCGGATCTGCCGGCTTCTGAGGCGACGGCACTTCGGTGTAGTCCCTGCCCAGCTGGAAATCACCGGACGGAGTGCTGTCAGCGGCGCTGCAGGCAACGCTGAACAGGGCGAGCGTGGCGAGCAGGCCGCCAGCGACGAAGTTCTTGAGGGTACGCATGAGGCTCCTTGGGTGGCCTTATTGCAGGCCTGACAGGTAGGAAGACAGCGCGTCGATCTCGGCATCGGTCAGATGCTTCGCAACGGCGGCCATCATCAGACCATTGCCTTCCTTGCCGCGTTCCCCGGCGCGATAAGCGCGCAGCTGGGTCGCCACATAGCCGCTGTTCTGGCCGCCGATATGCGGATAGGCCGCAGCCGGATTGCCCGCGCCCGTCGGACCATGGCAGGCCGCGCAGGCCGCCAGGCCGCGTGCGGCATCACCGGCGCGATACAGCTTCTGGGCAACCGGAACCGAAGCTTCGCTGGCCACACCCGGTACAGCCGGCTGGGCAGCAAAGTAGGCGGCGAGATCGGCCATGTCCTGTTCCGACAGCGCAGCCGCCTGGCCCATCATCACGGCGTTGTTGCGCTTGCCGCTCTTGAACGCGACCAACTGGGCATGGATGTACTTCGAACCCTGGGCGGCGAGCTTCGGCCACTCCGGATTGATGCCACCGTTGCCACCGGCGCCATGGCAGGCACCGCAGACGGCGGCCTTGGTCGCGCCGGCGGCGGCATCGCCCTTGACGAACGGATCCTGGGCGGCGCCTTCAGCAAACGCGGCGACAGGGACGCACAGTGCGAGGGCGAGCAGTACACGCTTCATGAAACACTCCGGCAGGCAAAGGCGCGTGGTGCAATCCGCACTACGCGCATAATGATCAATTGGAGCGCGAATCTTACACGATGACCCCCGGTACAACGAAAGCAACAACGAAAGCGGCGAGCAAAGATTCGCCTTCGACGACCCCGCCGAATCTCTATGCCCGGGCGCGGTTCCGGATGTCCGCTGCCCAGCTCAGCCAGCTGCCCACGGATGGCTGGCCGGAAGCGGCGCTGGTCGGCCGCTCCAATGCCGGCAAGTCGAGCGCGATGAATGTCATCTGCCAGCAGCACGGCTTGGCGCGCGTGTCGAAAACGCCGGGCCGCACTCAGCTGATCAATCTGTTCGATATCGAGGATCGCGCCCGCCTCATCGATCTGCCCGGCTACGGCTTCGCCCAGGTGCCGATCGCGGTCCGCAATGCCTGGGGCCAGCTGGTCGGTGGTTATGTCGAGAAGCGCGACGTGCTGAAAGGCATCATCGTGGTCATGGACATCCGCCATCCGCTGACCGAGCTGGACGTGCAGATGCTCGAATGGTGCCGCGATCGCCTGCTCAACGCCCATGTGCTGCTGACCAAGGCCGACAAGCTCAGCTACGGCGCTGCCAAGAACACCATGCTGAAAGTGCAGCGCGAGTTGAAGGACTTCGATCCCAACATGACCACGCAGATGTTTTCGGCGACCGCCAAGACCGGCGTTGACGAAGCGCGGGCACGGCTCGATGACTGGTTGGGGTTCGCAGCGCCTGTTTCGCAGCCGGTCGACGAAGCTGAATGACACCCGGGCAATTACAACCAGCCTGAACGGATTGGCAGCTTTGCTCGCGCTCGATTAGCATCGGGCACTGGCCGCTGATCGTCGGGCAAAAAAATGCCCGGTGGATCGGGGGAATCCACCGGGCAACGATTCCGGCTTGGGGGAGCCGGAGGGGCATCCGCCCAGGGAGTGGGGGCGGAGAATGGGAAGGGAGTCACCATT
>NZ_CAISIQ010000426.1 GCF_903885465.1 uncultured Nevskia sp. | reverse complement strand
GCCTTTACCTGCTGTACAGCGCGGCGTTCTGAACCGCTGACGGCAGCAGCATCAAGGCTTGCCCAGCACCTTGATGCTGCTGCCGCAACTGCTGGTTCGCGGGCAGGACTTCTTGTCGTAGTGGAAGTTTTCGTCGAGACATAAATCGACGGACTTCAGCCAGGCGCGATTGCACTGGAGGACCACGGTCTCGGCGGTGAGCCCGGGGTTGTCCCGTGCCAGCGTGGCGACGATCTCGGCCGCCGTGGTGCTGACATCCCTGCCGCCCGGGACCAGGTTCTCAGGCCAGCTCATGCGGCGATCGACGAACTCGGACCACGAGGCGTAATCGACTTCCGATAGCCCCGAGCAGCGGCCGTACAAACGCCAGGTCGTGCGCGTCTCGACCTTGTTCTTGGTGAAGCGGGCCATCTGCGCCAGCATCTCCGGCGACATCAGCAGCGAACCATTCGGGCATTCGTCGACGTCCTTGTCGTTGACGACATGAACCAGATCGCGCAGCACGAAACCCTGGCGCGGCACGCCGCACTGCTCCTCCTTGCTGCCACGATTCTTGTCGCAGTATTCCGGGCTCCAGAAGAACCGGGCCAGCCAGCCAGCGCGCGGCGGCGCCTTTTCGACAACCACGGTTTCGGGAACGCCAGCCGGCGGCGCCGCTGGCGCTTCAGGCGTCATGGCGGCTTCGGGAGCGGGCACGACTTCAGGCGCAGCAACAGCTTCCGCGCCAGGGGTTGGCTCCGCTGGCGCGACTTCCGGCGCTGCGGCCTGGCCGTCAATCGCCGGATTGGCCGCTGGGTCAGCGACGGGTTCGGCGGCCTGTTCGGTCACGGGATCGGCAACAGGGCGAATGAAACCGCAGGCCGACAAGGCAAGCGTCAGCACAGTCGCAGCAAGGGGGCGCAGCAGCAGTCGGGACATCATCAAGCTTCCTGTCGTATGGCGGCGTATCAAATCCCGCGGAGAATCGGCCAGGGGCAATCCCCAAGTCAATCAAATCAACGCTGAAATGCACGCTCGGCAAAGTGATTCAGCTGTGAACCGTTGTAGTATTGAACCATACGGTTTGCCATGATTCAGACAAGATTTCGGGCGGCGGAATATCTCTCCCCGAAACATCAGGCGCGGCCGATTCAATTGGGAAAACCTGCGATGAGGACGCGCAATACCAAGGCACCGCCAGCGGCAGCCTCGAAGGCTCCAGAAGCCGCCACGACGCCCCCGGGACCTGTGCCTCTGACCCAAGCCGAGCCACCCCTGTCTTCTGCCTCGCTGCCCGGCGAAGAGTCTGGCGATGCCAGCTTGCTTCATCCCCCGAGCGAAGAGCTGTCGCGGCAATGGATCAAGCTGGGCTTCCTGATCCACGACGTGTCGCGCCTGCGCCGTTCGGCCTACGACCAGTTGATGAAGCCGCTGAAGATCACCCGCGCCCGCTGGTGGGTGCTGGCGCATCTGTCACGCCACGACGGCATGATGCAATCGCAGCTTGCCGATGTGCTGGAAGTGGGCAAGGCCAGCCTCGGCACCGTTGTCGATCAGCTGGAGAACAGCGGCTGGGTCGAACGCCGCGCTGATCCGCTCGACAAACGCGTCAAGCGCGTCTATCTGACCCGCGCCGCGCAGCCGCTGATCAAGACGATGACCATCGAGGAAGATCGTTTCAACCAGCGCGCACTCGGCGCACTCAGCCTGGACGATCACCAGACGCTGTCTCGGCTGCTGGGTCAGATCAAGCATTCGCTGTCGCGGATGGGCCTCGATAACAGCAGCCAGTCGCTGGACGAGGACTAGGGTCTGTTGACATTGCTTTGATCGCTGCGTTGCCGGCCCCGAATAATCTATCTGGGCCGCCGGGCGAGGCGCGAACCGCAGGCCATAGCCCATTGCTGCCTTACTCGTCGCGTCAATGGGTCGGCCATTGACCACTCCTCGCTCGTTGCACTGGGCAAAAACGACCTCCGCCGCAGTGAGCAAAGTAATGCCAGCAGACCCTAGCCAGACCGCCCGTCGTCAACGACGACAAAACTGGCAAAAACGCGTTGCGCTTCTTCGTATGCCTGCATACCATCTGCTCCGCTCCCTTTGCACTATCCCGTCGCGCGGAGCCTTGTGGAGAGCGTCATGGGTTTTCTGAAATCGCTGTTTGCTGCGAAGGAAGCAAAGTTTGTGGAAGTAGCGCCATTTGGCGCGCGCTACGAAGTGCCGAGCGGGGAAACCATGCTCGAGGCCGCCCTCAAGAATGGCGTGCCGTTTCCGCACAACTGCACGGTCGGCACCTGTGGCTCCTGCAAGTGCAAGCTCAAGTCCGGACGCGTCTCGGCGCTGACCGACTTCGGCTACACGCTGTCGCAGCAGGAAATCGCCGCCGGTTTCATCCTCGCCTGT
>NZ_CAISIQ010000425.1 GCF_903885465.1 uncultured Nevskia sp. | reverse complement strand
GTGGTCTCGCTCTCGAAACACTCCCAGAGCTTGCCCTTGATGATGTAGTTGCCAATGTCCTTGACCTTGGAATCGCCCAGCTGCGAATCACGCAGACGCGATACCGCGTCGTACTCGTACAGGCCCTGCTGCGCTTTGGTGGTCGATTTCACATGCCACTCGTAATACGGCATGCCGAGCGACTTCGCGACCTCCACCGCCAGCCGGGTCTTGCCGGTGCCAGGCTCGCCCTTGACCAGCAGCGGCCGCTGCAAGGTGACGGCGGCGTTGACGGCAAGTGTGAGGTCATCGGTGGCAACGTAATCCAGGGTGCCGGCAAAGCGCATGAAGAAACTTCCGTTCGAAGAAAAAAGTAGTTCATTAAGTCTATCGCAACCAGCCGCTGGCTCAGCGGAACGGCATTGCACACGGGCGCTTTGTTACGATGGGGGCCACGCAGGAATCCGATGGCACACCATGAAAATGGTATCGCCTCCCCTTCACGAAACGCAGGAACATCCCGTGAAAAATGCATTGATCGCGATACTACTGACGAGTCTGGTGCCCACAGCTTTACTGGCCGACGAGCTGGTCGATTCGGCTGCACCACCTGCCTGCAAGAAGCCGCAACTTCCAAGCAGCGTCCGTCGTGCCGACGACACCAGCGAGTTCCAGGAGAAGTTCACCGTCTACCAAGACTGCATCAAGAGCTACATCGACACACAAAACAAGCTAGCGACGCTGCATGTCGGTGCCGCAAACAAGGCCGTCGAAGAAGCCAACGCCTTTGTCAATGAGACCAACGCAAAGCTTTCGGGCAAGTAGCTTTCGTTTCTGCGGGTCGAGCAAACCGGCGACAGCCTGCTCGACTCCGCTTACCGCTCAACCCTTCGCGCGCTCTTCCAATGCCGCCACCGCCGGCAAGGTCTTGCCTTCGAGGAACTCGAGGAAAGCGCCGCCGGCCGTCGAGATGTAGCCGACCTGGTCGCTGATCTCGAACTTGGCGATCGCCGCCACGGTGTCGCCACCGCCGGCGATCGACATCGCCGAGGACTTGGCAATCGCCGCGGCCAGCACCTTGGTGCCGTTGGCGAACTGATCGAATTCGAACACGCCGAGCGGGCCGTTCCAGACGATGGTGCCGGCGCCGACCATGATCTCGGCGAGCAGCTTCGCCGTATCAGGACCGATGTCGAGAATCAGGTCATCGGCCGCCACATCGGTCGCCTTCTTCACCGTCGCTTCGGCCGTCGGCGAGAACGCCTTGGCGCAGACGACGTCGGTCGGAATCGGCACCGAAGCACCACGCGCCTTGAGCTTGTCGATGATGCGCTTTGCTTCCGGCACCAGATCCGGCTCGGCCAGCGACTTGCCGATCGACAGTCCCGCCGCAAGCATGAAGGTGTTGGCGATGCCGCCGCCGACGACCAGCTGATCCACCTTGTCAGCCAGCGCATCGAGAATGGTCAGCTTGGTCGACACCTTGGAGCCACCGACGATTGCCACCAGCGGCCGCTTTGGATTGCCGAGCGCAGCACCCAGCGCTTCCAGTTCGGCGGCGACCAGCGGGCCGGCACAGGCCACCTTGGCTTTCAGCGCCAGTGCGTGGGTCGTTGCTTCAGCGCGATGCGAGGTACCGAAAGCGTCGTTAACGTAGACGTCGCAGAGCTTGGCCATCTTCTCGGCGAGCTCTTCGCTGTTCTTCTTTTCGCCCTTGTTGCAGCGGCAGTTCTCGAGCAGCACGACTTCACCCGGCTTGACGATGAAGCCGCCATCGACCCAGTTCTGCACCAGCTTGACCGGCTGGCCGAGCAGCTCGCTCATGCGAGCGGCGATCGGTGCCAGTGAATCGGCCGGCTTGAACTCGCCTTCGGTCGGACGGCCGAGATGCGAGGTGACCATCACCGCAGCGCCTTTCGACAGCGCCAGCTTGATGCCGGGAATCGAAGCGCGGATGCGGGTGTCTTCGGTGATGTTGCCGGCATCGTCCTGCGGCACGTTGAGATCGGCGCGGATGAACACGCGCTGGTTCTTAAGATCGAGGTCAGCGAGCTTCTTGAATTTCATGATCGGAATCCGGTGCAGCAAAGAAAATTGAGGAGCCAAACGAAAAGGGAACCGGAAATCGCGTAGCCGATTCCCGATTCCCTTTCTGCGCCGCGCTGTACTTACTTACCAGCGACCACGCGCACCATCTCGAGGCACTTATTGGAATAGCCCCACTCGTTGTCGTACCAGCTGACCAGCTTGACGAAGGTCGAGTCGAGCTGGATGCCGGCTTCGGCATCGAACACCGAGGTGCAGGTCTCGCCACGGAAGTCGGTCGCGACGACCTTGTCTTCGGTGTAGCCGAGCACGCCCTTCAGCGCACCTTCGCTCTGCGCCTTCATTTCGGCACAGATCTCGGCGTAGGTCGCCGGCTTTTCGAGTTCGGCGGTCAGATCGACGACCGAGACGTCCGAGGTCGGCACGCGGAACGACATGCCGGTCAGCTTCTTGTTCAGTTCCGGGATCACGACACCGACGGCCTTGGCGGCGCCGGTCGACGACGGAATGATGTTCTCGAGAATACCGCGGCCGCCGCGCCAGTCCTTGTTGCTCGGACCGTCGACGGTCTTCTGCGTCGCCGTGGTGGCGTGGATGGTGGTCATCAGGCCACGCTTGATGCCCCACTTGTCATGGACAACCTTGGCCAGCGGCGCCAGGCAGTTGGTG
>NZ_CAISIQ010000424.1 GCF_903885465.1 uncultured Nevskia sp. | reverse complement strand
TCGCCGCTTCGCCGACCGCGATCCAGGAAGCCTGCGTGGCGCTGGCTGGCACGCGGCTGCCATCGCTGATCACCATCGCCCAGTTGTCGCCGCCCTTCCAGTAGCTCAGGAAATCGGCCAGCGGCTGGTAGACACGGCCTTCCTTGCCCGAACGCAGGATCACCTGATTGCTCACCGGCTCGACGCCGATGACCACCGCGTAACGCCAGTCCGGCACTTTCTGCAGCACCATCACTGGCCGGCCGGCGCGTACCTCGGCGAACACGGCATCGAGCGTCGGCGGCAGCACGAAAGCCAACCGATCCAGCTGGTAGGCGATGCCGGTGAACTCGCCGCGCAGATTGGCCGGCGGCGTCCTGTTGCCGAGCAAAGGCGCGACCTGGACCGGGCCGGTCGAGGTCAGGCCATCGGTGTAGAACATCGTCGCCAATGCTGCGGCCGCAGCAGCGCGGTCCTCGTTCGGGAAGAACGCGGTCTTGCTGAGTTCGATGCGCTCCTCGCCGGAGCCGTGATCCTGCACGCGCTGAACCACGGCTGGCGCACAGCCACCGAGCATCGCCACAACGACAAAGGCCAGCGACAAACGCAGTTCAGCGGCCATCGATGCGCTCCAGCAGGCGGCGGGTGGAGGGATCAAGCCCATCGTCATCTGCCGCGCGACCCGATTGCGCAGCGACCACCTGATGGGCCAGCTGCTTGCCGAGTTCCACGCCCCATTGATCGAATGCATTGATGTTCCAGAGCACGCCGAGCACGAACGTGCGGTGCTCGTACAGCGCACAGAGTGCGCCAAGATGGTACGCATCGAGCCTCGGCAGGAGCAGCGTATTGCTCGGCCGGTTGCCGCTGAACACGCGATGCGGGATCGCTTCCGCCAGTGCTGCACCGCTGAACTCCTGGGCTTCAAGCTCGGCACGCACCTGCGCCGCATTCTTGCCGCGCATCAGTGCCGCGCTCTGGGCCAGGCAGTTGGCGATCAGCAGCGGTTGCTGTTCCGGGAGCGCATTGGTGGCGGCTACTGGCAGGATGAAATCGACCGGATTCAGCGCTGGCCCCTGATGCAGCATCTGGAAGAACGCGTGCTGGGCGTTACTGCCGACATCGCCCCACAGCACCGGCGTCGTCGCGTAGTCCACCTTTTGTCCATCTCGGTCGACGCCCTTGCCGTTCGATTCCATTTCCAGCTGCTGCAGCCAGCCGACGAAATGGCTCAGGCGTTGCGCGTAAGGCGCGACAACCTGGCTCACGGCACCGAGGAAATTGCTGTTCCAGACCGCGATCAGCGCCATCAACACCGGCAGGTTTGCAGCCAGTGGCGCATTGCGAAAATGCTCGTCCATCGCATGGGCGCCGGCCAGCAATTCGCGGAAGCGTTCAGGGCCCAAGGCCACGACGTTGGCGAGACTGACAGCCGACCACAGCGAATAACGGCCGCCGACCCAATCCCAGAACTCGAAGACGTTTTCCGGATCGATGCCAAAGGCTTCGGTCGCCGCCCTCGCCGTCGATACACCGACGAAGTGCTGGGAGACAGCGGCGTCGCCGAGTGCAGCGGTCAACCAGCGCCGGGCAGCGCCGGCATTGGTCATCGTTTCCTCGGTGGTGAAGGTTTTCGAGGTGACGACGAACAAGGTGCGCGCCGGGTCCAGCTGCGCCAGCACGTCAGACAACTGAGCACCGTCGACATTGGCGACGAAGTGCGCGCGCGGTGTGGTGTCGGTTTCGGCCAGCGCTTCCCAGACCATGCGTGGCCCGAAGTCCGAACCGCCGATGCCGATGTTGACGACATCACTGATGCGCTCGCCGGTCGCACCGCGCCAGGCGCCGCTGCGCAGCGCATCGGCGAACGCGAACATGCGGTCGAGGACCTCATGCACCAGTGGCATCACCGGCTCGCCCGCCATCTGCAGGCCAGCATCAGGCGGGGCGCGCAGGGCGATGTGGCCGACGGCACGATGTTCGGTGAAGTTGATCGCCTCGCCGGCGTGCATCCGGGCGATCCATTGCGGCACCTGCTGCTGTTCGGCAAGCGCCAGCAGTGCCGCGATGCCGTCATCGCCGAAGCGTTGTTTCGAGTAATCGAGGTAGAGCCCGCAGGCTTCGGCCGAATAACGCTGGGCGCGCGCGGGGTCGTCCTTGAACCGCTGGCTCAGCGTCGTCGCAGCATCGGCTGCAGCCAGGCGGGTCAGTGCGCGCCAGGCGGCGCTTTCCGTCAATGCAGACATCGGGATCGAAACGGGTCCACACGAAAAAGAGGCCCAAGCTTACTAAAGCTTGGGCCTCTTAAAGTCTGCTTGAGCGCCGGATTCATTGGCACCCGGCGGCGACTGCTCAGGCGGCCTGTACCGGAATGGTGTTCGCGGTACGCGTGACGCGGTTGGCTTCGTCGCAGTAGACCAGCTTCGGCTTGTGCAGCTTGGCGACGTTGGCTTCGACTTCAGCGTAGGCGCAGATGATCACGCGATCACCAACCCGCGCCTTGTGCGCAGCCGCGCCATTGACCGAGATGATGCCGCTGCCGTTTTCAGCGCGGATCGCGTAGGTCGTGAAGCGTTCGCCGTTGCCGACGTTGTAAATCTGAATCTGCTCGTACTCGTGGATGCCAGCGAGATCGAGCAGACGGCCATCGATCGCACAGGAGCCTTCGTAGTCGAGTTCAGCGTGGGTAACACGCGCACGGTGCAATTTGCACTTGAGCATCGTCAGTTGCATGAGCTTCTTTCCTGGATGGTTGTTTGATGCGGGTGGCCCAAAAAGACATGCACCCGGAATCAAGATGTTCAACGACCGAGGGCGGCCCACAAAGACATACGCCCGTTGATGCAGGAGTCATCACTGCAACAAGTCGCGAAAGTGTAACGAGGTTCACGCTTGCCGCCAACCTTCCGGCCTAAGGAAATAACGAGACCCCGGAAACCGCCCGACAAACGGGATTACCGTCGCCACAAACGCATTCGCTGATGCTTCAAATTGGTGCGACTACGACCGTTCAACCCGCAGATTATCGATCAGTCGCGTCGTGCCGAGTACGGCGGCGATCAGCACGACGAAGTCCTGGTCGCCCTCCGTGGGCTGCGCCAGCGCCGGCGTGCGCACTTCGAGGTACTGCGGGCGGAAACCTGCCGCTTCGAGCCGCTGCAGCTGCTCGGCAGCAATCGCAGCGTAGTCATCCCGACCAGCCCTGAGACCAGCGGCCACCGCCTGCAGCGCGGCGTGAATCTGGGGCGCTTGCTCGCGCTCCGCCGGCGTCAGGTACTGGTTGCGCGAGGACAGCGCCAAGCCGTCCGCGGCGCGCTCGGTCGGATAGCCGACGACATCCACCGGCATCCGCAGGTCAGCGACCATCCGCTTGACGATCTGCAGTTGCTGCCAGTCCTTCTCGCCGAACACCGCGACATCGGGCTGCACGCTGTTGAACAGAATCGCCACCACGGTCGCTACGCCGGTGAAGAAGCCGGGCCGGAACGCGCCTTCAAGCTCGGCTGACAGCGGCGAGATGGTGATCGTCGTCGCCGGCGGGAAGCCGTTGACATAGACCTCCTCGACCGGCGGCGCGTAGACCAGATCGACGCCCTGCGCTTCAAGCTGACGCAAGTCTTCCGGCAGGGTGCGCGGATAGCGGCCGAAATCTTCGTTCGGCCCAAACTGCAGCGGATTGACGAACACGGTGACGACGACCCGATCAGCCAGGCTACGTGCATGACGGACCAGCGCCAGATGCCCCGCATGCAGGTTGCCCATCGTCGGCACCAGGGCAATGCGTTCGCCACGGACGCGCCATTGCGAAATCCGGGCGCGAAGTTCGGACGCGAGGTGCACGGTGTTCATCGGTGAATTCGTGAGATGGGGATCAGGGCGATGCAGGCGTGGCGTCGGCGACACGGTAACGGTTCAGCCGGCCGATCGCCGCCCAGCGCTCGGCGCTGAACAGCTCGCCGCGAGTGACCAGACGGACGTCGTCGTACAGCGGTCGCAGCGCTGGATCGGCGATGCGATTTTCGCCGCTGCGTAGAGAAGCGAGATAACCGTCCGGAAAGGCGCGCTGGAAATGGCCGATGCGCCAGGGACGCAGGCAGGGCAAGCGTGCAAGAAAGGCATCGGACAGCGCGTAGTGATCGACAAGTTGCACCGTCGGTCCCGCCGCATAGCCCATGAAACCGATCACGCCGGCCTCGAAGATCCGCTCCGGCGGACGTTGCCTCATCGATTTTCCGAGCTCGCCCCAAGGATGGTTGTACGGCACGGGACGATCGCGGCTGTGCGTCGCCAGCGCCGTCGATCCTGCGTAGTACTGACGCTCGTTGGCGATGCCCGAAGCGCGAATCAGCGGATCCGGCCCTTCGATGTTGATCAGCCGGCTCGCGGCGAGCACCACGATCAACGCGACGCTGCCGAGCATCGCCTTGCCGCTGAAAGGCTGTGCAAGCCCGTCACGCTGCTCGGCGGTCAGCAGGATCGCCGCGATGAATGCCGGCACGCTCAGGAAGCGCCCCTGCATGAAGTCGCCGCCGGCCGAGATCACATAGGCGAGATACAGCAGCAAGCCGAAGCCCATCGGCCGTCGCGCGCCGCCGCTGAATGCGGTGCCGATGCCGAGCAGCACTAGCAGCAGGGTGCCGGGATCGTGGGTCGCGAGATCGACCAGATACAGCAGTCCCTGCAGACGGTATTCGGCGGCGGGAATGCCGGTGCTCAGCTTCGCGTAATAGGTGTTCGGAAACGGCACGCCGTAATAGATCAGCGAAAACGTTTCCCAGGCCAGCAGCGGCAGCAAGGCCAGCGAGGCCAGACCCAGGCTGCGCCAGGAACGCTGCTGCCAGAGCAGCCAGACCAGTGCTGGAAACACCAGCAGCACCAGATCAAGCCGGTTCAGGGTCAACAGGCAGCCGACCAGAAACAAGAGGAACAAGGGCCTCGGCTGTTCGGCAGGCGCGAACCACAGCCTGCAGAACATCGCAACAAGCAGGAACGACAGCGGATTCTCGAGGCCCGAGGTCGTGTAATCGAGCACGGCCTGCGAGCACAGCAGTAGCGCAACGAACGCGACAGCCTGCGGCAGGCC
>NZ_CAISIQ010000423.1 GCF_903885465.1 uncultured Nevskia sp. | reverse complement strand
GACGATGGCAGCATCAGCCTGCGCGGCGTCAACAGCCTGGGCGCGCAGGGCTATGGCTCGCCAAGCAGCGCGCCGGTGATCAGCATTTATGTCGATGGCATCGCCCTGGATCCGACTGCCGTCGGTGGCAATGCCGTGGACGTCTTCGATGTCGAACAGGTTGAGATCCTGCGCGGGCCGCAGTCGACCAGCCAGGGCCGCAATGCACTGGCTGGTGCGGTCGTCAGCACCACGCGTGATCCGACGCCGTACTGGGATTTCCTCGGCCGAGTGCGCATTGCCACCGAAGGCTCGCGCCAGTACGCGCTGGCCGGTGGCGGACCGTTGTCGGATGCCTTCGGCTTCCGGCTGGCTGTCAACCGGGTGGAGGACGATGGTGATCTCGTCAACATCACCCGCAACGATGGCCACTGGGATCGCAGCGTCAACGAGCTTGCGCGCCTGAAACTGGCCCTTACGCCGGCTTCGATCGCCGGTCTCAAGAGCGTGGTGGCGATCAGCCGTACCCGCACCGATGCCGCGCCGGACACCCTTTTCATTGCCGACAGCGCCGGCGACAGCACTCGCCGCAAGGCGACCGACAACGAGCCCTATCGCTACCTCAACGAATCGACGCTGGTGTCGTGGCGCAACGAGTACGTGCTGACGCCGGTGTTCTCTTTGAGCGGCACCACCGGCTTCATCGATACCACCGGCGATCTGGCGCAGGACTTCGATCAGACCGCCCGCGATGGCGGAAGCACGACGCTTGATCTGAAAGGCCGCAATCTGTCCCAGGAGCTGCGTCTCAACGCCAAGGCCTGGGGCCGCGTCACCGGCTCCGTGGGCGTGTACGCGACGAGCTTCGAGGACCGGCGCGACTACGTGCTGCGCGATCTCCAGGTGCCACTCACTGCCGTGCTGCCGGTGCCCGGCGCTGGTCAGGTGGTGGCTCGCATCGATACCACCAGTCTGGCCAGCAACAAGGGCGACAACCTGGCCGTGTTCGGCGAAGTCGACATCCAGCTGAGCGAGCCGCTGACGCTGACGTTAGGCCTGCGCTACGACCGCGAGCAGCGTGAAACCAGCGTGCTCTACAGCATCGATCGAGCCGATGCCTATCTGTTCGGCAACGAGACCGTGCCCGGCATCAACGTGCTGCCGGTGCTGATCGCAGCCGATCTGCTGCCGACCACCGACGGCACGCAGCGCGCCACCGGCAAGTACAGCGCGTTGCTGCCGAAGATCGGCCTGCGCTACCGGCTGACACCGGAATGGACCTTGTTCGCGACCTACAGCGAGGCCTATCGCGCTGGCGGTGCCGAAGTGCTGCGTGGCCAAGGCACCATCAACGAGTTCAAGCCCGAGTACACCCGCAACTACGAGATCGGCTTCCGTGCCACGCCGTGGCAGAAGGTCGGCATCAATCTGAACGTCTATCACGTCGACTGGCGCGACCAGCAGGTGGCGACCATCGACAGCGACGACGGCTTCGACTACAGCACCAAGAACGCCGCCAATTCGGTGCTCGATGGCGCGGAACTGGAAAGCCGCTGGCAGCCGCTGAAAGGCCTTGAGCTGTATATGAGCAGCGGCTACGCGCGCACCCGGTTCAAGGATTTTGTCGACAACGGCCAAGATTTCTCCGGCAACCAGTTTGTCGATGCG
>NZ_CAISIQ010000422.1 GCF_903885465.1 uncultured Nevskia sp. | reverse complement strand
CAGCCACTACACGCTGGCCGGGCGCCAGCCGCGCGCGGCAGCGGCGCCGGGCTGCCACGTCAGCTATTACGAGGCCGATGCCTTTGCCCGCTGGGCCGAGGCGAGACTGCCGACCGAAGCCGAATGGGAAATTGCCGCGCAGTCTGTCGATAGTGCTGTGCTCGCGCACATGACCGGTGAACGCTGGCAATGGACGCACAGCGCCTATCTGCCGTATCCCGGTTTTCGGCCGGCGACCGGCGCCGTCGGCGAATACAACGGCAAGTTCATGATCAACCAGATGGTGCTGCGCGGCGGTTCCTGCGCAACGCCGCCAGGGCATCTGCGCACCAGCTATCGCAATTTCTTCCCGGCGGCGACGCGCTGGCAGTTCAGCGGCATCCGTCTGGCGCGCAGCTGCTGACTCAGGCCGCGCGGGCTTCTGCTTCGCTGACCAGGAAATGGCTGGGGACCAGTCCCTTGCCCTTCAATTCCAGATGGCCGCGGCGCTCGAACACGAAGTGGCCGCCCAGCCGCTGACGGAACGCTTCGGTGACGTGAATCCGGCTGACCGCGCCGCTGGTTTCCATGCGGCTGGCGGTGTTCACCGTGTCGCCCCAGAGGTCGTAGGCGAATTTCTTCTGCGCGATCACGCCACTGATTGCCGGGCCGGCGTCGATGCCGATGCGCAGGTTCAGCGGCATGCCGGATTCGCGGCTCAGGGCGTCGCAGGTGGTGAGCATCGCCAGCGCCATGCGGGCCACTCTTTCAGCGTGGTCCGGCACGGCGTCCGGCACGCCGGCTGCCGCCATGTAGGCATCGCCGACGGTCTTGATCTTCTCGACGCCGTGCATGTCGGCGATCTCGTCGAAGGCCTTGAACAGGGTTTCGAGCAGCTGGATCAACTGGCTTGGCGGCAGTGTCGCGGCCAGCTGCGTGAAGCCGACGACATCGGCGAACAGCACCGAGACGTCGTCATGGAACTCGACGACGTGATTTTCGCCGCGCTTCAGGCGGTCGGCGATGGCGTCCGGCAGGATATTGCGCAACAACTCGTCGGCGCGGCTGCGTTCTTCGGTCAGCGTCTTGCGCAGCACGAAGCTGCGGACCGTAGCGCGGTACCAGACCTCGTCTGCCACCATCGCGCAGGCCGTGATGCAGAAAGCATTGACGCCGACCGCATACGACACCAGCGGATTCGGATTGATCAGCGCGAGGCCGGTGATCAGGATTCCGAAGCTGATCGGGTAGGCGATCAGTTTCAGGCGGCTGGGGGTGACGATCATCCCGGCGATCACCAGCAGGACCAGTGCGTAGATCGATACATCGATCGCCAGCGTCTGGCTCAGCAGCGCGTGCCAGATGCAGAACAGCAGCGCGAGCGGAATCGCGATCGCGGTCATCTGGCGCGCGGTGTCGGGTGCCAGGTTGTTGCCGAGTCGGTGCGCCGTGATCAGCCAGGTGCCCAGCATGACGATGTTGACCAGCCGCCAGACCACCAGATCGCCGTACATCCGGTACTGCTCGAACAGGCCGTGCCGATAGAGCGGCAGATCGTAGGTGACGAGGGCCACCAGATTCAGCAAGGTGGCCGCCCAGAACAGCTTGCGGATGTTGGAAACCGCCGTTCTATTGCAGTCTTCAGCGAACTCGGCCTGCCACTCGGGGCGGATCACCGGCATTTCCGGTCGGCGCCCGAGGAGAACTGCAGCAATCGATCCGAACAAGGTTTTCACGTCAGGTTTCGGGAGTGCAATGACAGGTTCGGCAGCGGTTTCGCGAATAGGGGGATTGCCCTCGCATTCTTACCAGTTTGCTGCGCTTCCCGCAGCATTCGGAGTGTCTTGACCCTGGCGCGTGCCCTTCGAGGATCGGGGGGCAACAAAAAAGCCCGCCATCGGCGGGCTTAGAACGGCGCGACCTTCAGCGCTGAATGTTGCGTCCGTAGAAGATTTCCATGATCTCGTGATCAACCCGCTCGCGAATGCGCTTGGCTTCACGCGGTGGCAGTTCCGACGAACCTTCGCCGAACAGGTAGGTATCGAGATTGAGCTGCTTCAGGCGCATCTTGGTGTGGAAGATGTTCTCCTGATAGACGTTGACGTCGACCATGTCGTACTTGTCCTTCACTTCGCGTGACAGGAAGTTCTGGATCGAATCGATCGTGTGGTCGATGTAGTGCTTCATGCCGCGCACGTTGCGGGTGAAGCCGCGGACGCGGTAATCCATCACCACGATGTCGCTTTCGAAGCTCTTGATCAGGTAGTTCAAGGCCTTCAGCGGTGAAATCTTGCCGCAGGTCGAGACATCGATATCGGCGCGGAACGTCGAGATACCAGCATCCGGATGATTCTCCGGATAGGTGTGGACGGTGATGTGGCTCTTGTCGAGATGGCTCACCACCGAGTTCTTGCTCGGGCTCGGATCCGGCATGCCGTCGAGGTGGCCTTCGGAGATCAGCATCGTCACCGAGGCGCCCTGCGGATCGTAATCCTGGCGTGCCACGTTGAGGATGTTGGCGCCGATGATGTGCGCCACCTCGGTCAGGATCGCAGTCAAACGCTCGGCGTTGTAGGCCTCGTCGATGTACTCGATGTATTCCTGCTGCTGCTGCTGATTACGCGCATAGCAGATGTCGTAGATGTTGAAGCTCAGGCTCTTCGTCAGGTTGTTGAACCCAAGCAGCTTGAGCTTCGGATTGTTCGTGGGCTTTGCCAACGCGCCTCTCCCAGTAGGGGCAAACAGAAAACCATGGCCCCGCGCGAAACCGCGAAGGGCCGACATTATCCATCAAATTTCCCGGCGAATTTCCTCAGGTCTCATGACCGGGGAATGACAGCCCCGCGCGGCGAGCCCGACGAGGCTCCGAATCAGGCGCCGTCGCGGATCTCGTAGCCGTGGGTGATCTCGGCAGCCTTGGCCAGCATGATCGACGCCGAGCAGTACTTTTCGGCCGACAACTGCACCGCCCGCTTGACGTGGTTGTCCGACAGGCCAACGCCCGAGACGATGAAATGCAGGTGGATCTTGGTGAACACCTTGGGATCGGTTTCGGCGCGTTCGCCGTCCACTTTCACTTCGCAGCCACTGACTGGCTGGCGTGCTTTTTTCAGAATCTGCACGATGTCGACCGCCGAGCAGGAGCCCACCGACATCAGCATCAGCTCCATCGGCCGCACGCCGAGATTGCGCCCGCCGATCTCGGCCGGACCATCGACGACGATGGCGTGACCGCTGCCGCTTTCGGCGATGAAAACGGCGTTCTCGTGCCACTGAACCCTTGCTTGCATTGGCTTTTCCGGCCCTTTAATGGAGCCCCGATGGAGCTGTGATATTTTCGCCCGGGGAGTTTACGCCGCGAGGAATCCGACCGGCGAAACAGATGGCAAACAGGGGAAAGTCGCGTGCTCGAAAAACCAGCCGTTCAGGCCTATATCAATACCGCGCACAAACGCAGCTACCCGCCCAAGCACACCATCGTCCATGCCGGCGCCAATCCGCAATCGCTGTTCCTGATCCTCACCGGGTCGGTCAGCGTGCTGGTCGAGGATGAGGACGGCCGCGAGATGGTGCTGGCCTATCTGAATGCCGGCGATTTCTTTGGCGAGATGGGTTTGTTCCAGGATCAGCAGGTGCGCACCGCCGTGGTCCGCACCCGCACCGCGACACTGCTGGCCGAAGTCAGCTACACCGCGTTCCGCGCCTTCGTGCGCGAACAGCCGGACATCATGTTCGAGCTGGCCGGCCAGCTCGCTGCGCGCCTGCGGGATACCAGCGGCCGTCTGCGCGATCTGACCTTCGTCGATGTCGCCGGCCGACTGGCCCGAACCCTGATGGATCTGGCCACGCAGCCCGATGCCAAGGTTCATTCACGAGGCGTCCTGGTCAAGATCAGCCGCCAGGAGATTGCCCGCATCGTCGGCTGCTCGCGGGAAATGGCCGGCCGCGTGCTGAAGAAGCTCGAGGAAGATGGTGTGGTGCAGTCGCAGGGCCGCAGCATCATCGTGCTGTCCACCGGCCGTCTGGCGAAGCAGAAGACGGCTTGAACCCGCGAACCGAGCTTCAAGCCATCGTCGCGAGATAGGCCCGGCAGTCGTACTCGAAGGCAACCGCGTTGCGCTGCTGATGAGCGTCGAAGATCGTTCTCAGCTCGGTCAGCAATGGCTCGCGCGCCGCGTCGCCGGTCTTCGGCGTATAGGACGATGACAGCAGCCGGCCCTTGAGCCCGTCGAAATCGAACTGCTGGACATAGTCGAAGTGCGCTTCGCGAACCTTCGCGTCGCCGAAGAATTCACCGATCTCGCCGATCGACGCCTGATGCGGCTGGCCGGCAGCGTAATCCGGGCAGCGACGCATCAGCAGGTCCTCGTAAGCGATCGCGAAGGCGCCGTCGAGGCGGCGTACGTTCCAGATCAGTGCCGCCGCGCCGCCCGGTGCCAGCACCCGCTGCGCTTCGGCCCGAGCCTTGAGCGGCACGAACCAGTGGAAGGCTTGCGCTGCGGTCAGCAGGCGCACCGATGCAGCCTGAAGCCCGGTCGCTTCCGCGGTGCCGGCAACGCTGTTGAAACCGGCGAACGATGCCAGTTCGACTTCCGCCGCTGCGCGCATTGCCGCATTCGGCTCGACGGCTTTCACCTGCAGGCCGGCGGCCAGCAGATCTCGGCTCAGCAGGCCGGTGCCGGAACCGATGTCGGCGACTGCATCACCGGGCACAAGACCGGCTTCATCGAGCAGCCAGCGGGTCAGCGCCGGCGGGTAGCCCGGCCGGTAGCGGCGATAGTCATCGACCCGGTCGCCGAAGCGTTCGGTCGGGCGGTAGCGGTCGGGATCGTGCATGCGGAATGTCCTGTGGAAAGCAGGCCGCCAGCTTAGCCGGCAGCAGGTCTGCAGCAGCGATCGAAAGGTCGTTGGAATGCCGCTGTGATCCGCCTTTTTGCAGGCTGCGGCGGTAGGCTTGTGACGGGCATTCCGAATCGAGGTTTCATGGACGCTGCAGCCATTCTGTCCCAGTGCAGCCTGTTCTCCAGCCTCGATGCCCGCGGGCTCGCCGAGCTCGCCGCGCTGTGCAGCGAAGTGCAGGTTGCCGGAGGTGATTCCCTGTTCGCGGCCGGCGCCCCGGCCGATTGTCTGTACATCGTCGTCACCGGACGCCTGCGCGCATTCCGGCCCGATGGTTCGGTGGCTGGCGACATCCTGCGCCTGGAGCCGATCGGCGAGATCAGTGTGATGGCCGACGAACCGCGCAGTGGCGAGGTCTATGCGCTGCGCGACAGCCTGCTGCTGCGCATCGGTCGCGAGGCGCTGCTGGACTTCATCGTTCGCTATCCCGCGACGGTGCTGGAAATCACCCGGGTGCTGATTCACCGGATGCGCCAGAACCTGCGCCCGGCGGCGATGGCCCGTCTGCCGTCGCGGCCGGCACTGGCGATCGTGCCGGCGACGCCCGGAGTGCCGATCGCTGCGTTCGTCGAACGGCTGGAACGCGCCTTTCGCCGCCAGGGTGAGATCCCCGAACGGCTCGATGCCGTGCGCATCGACAGCGAGCTGGGTGCCGGCGCTTCCGAACTGCCGGTGACTGATAGCCTCGGCAATTCACGGCTGATCGACTGGCTGGCGCAGCATGAAGCGAGCGGGCGGCGCCTGCTGTACTGCGCGGATCCCGCGCGCCGGGCCTGGAGCGAGCGCTGCCTGCGCCAGGCCGACCGGGTACTGATCGTTGCCGACGAATACGCGCGGCCGATCGACAGCCGCGTGCCGGCGATGCTCCGGCGCCTGCATCTGCGCACCCCGATCGAACTGGTGATGCTGCGCGAGGGCTACGCACCCGCGGCCAACTTGCGCGACTGGACGTCGAACTGTGCGCTGGACAGCCACCACCATGTGCATCCCACGGTCGATGCCGATCACGATCGCCTTGCGCGCCTGCTCAGCGGTCGGGCGCTGGGCCTGGTGCTCGGCGGCGGCGGTGCGCGCGGTTTCGCGCACATCGGGCTGATCCGGGCGCTGGAAGAACTCGGACGCCCGGTCGATCTCGTCGGGGGTACCAGCATGGGCGCCTTCTTCGGTGGGCTGCTGGCCTGTGGTGCCGATAGCCGCGAGCTACGCAGGGTCGCCAGTGAAACCTTCGTGCAGCAGAACTTCCTGAACGATTTCGTGATTCCCCGCGTGTCGCTGATCCGCGGCCGGCGCTTCGGCACGCGGCTGCGCACGATCTTCGGCGAGCAGATGATCGAAGACCTGCCGCTGCCCTATTTCTGCGTCAGCACCAATCTGACGCGCGGTACGGCCGTGGTGCATCGCCAGGGGCCTCTTTCGCTGTGGATCGGCACCAGCATGGCGGTGCCCGGGGTCGCGCCGCCGGTGGTCTGGAACGGCGATCTGCTGGTCGACGGCGCGATCGCCAACAGCCTGCCGACCGACATCATGCAGGCCGAGGGCCGTGGGCCGATCATCGCCTCCGATGTATCAACTGAAGGTGGGCTGAGTGCCCCTGGCATCGAAGGGCCGGATCCCGAAGCCCTGTTGCGCCGTAACCGCGTCGGCCCGCCGCTGACCCTGGCTGACATCCTGTTCCGCAGCGCCACCTTGGCCAGTGAAAGCGGCATCAAGGCACGCGCGGCTTGTGCCGATCTCTATCTGCGCATGCCGGTGTCGGGCATCGGCCTGTTCGACTGGAAGCGGCTCGACGAGATCATCGATCGCGGCTACCGGCAGGCCGTGAAATCGCTGGAAGCCTTCCTCGCCAGCGACGGCGACTGAAGCTGTGCCGGAAACCGCCTTCATTTCCTGGCGGGATTGCAGCGGACAAAGAAAAACGGCGCCGGACTTTCGTCCGGCGCCGCTGATTCAGCTTGCT
>NZ_CAISIQ010000421.1 GCF_903885465.1 uncultured Nevskia sp. | reverse complement strand
GCTGAGGTCGGCGGTTCGATCCCGCCTCTAGCCACCATTCGATCATTCAAGTAGCGCCCGCAAAAACTAAAGCCCTGTAGATAAGGGCTTTTTTTGTGCCTGCCATATATGGCAGCCCGAATGAATACGCTCGGGCCCCGGCTTCAACTGGGTAACTTTCAGGGTAACCAGAACCACGAGTGGGTAACTCCCGGTATTTCGGCTTTTCGAAAGCCGCTTTGTGACACATGCGTGTCATTAGCCGCTGCTAGCTTCGGGCGAGAAACTACTGGGGGACGAGATGAGCACAACGACGATCGGGCCGGTTGGCAGCGGCGCACCGCGCATGGACCAGGGCCTTGGAGTGGCGGGGACGATCGGCTTTGCCGCGTCGGTCATCGTGGCCATTCTTTATGTGGCGTACAGCGTCTATGTCGATGCCAGCGCTGCGGGCATCCAGGCGACGACTTATCTGCCCTTCATCCTGCTGTTCATCGCCCTGCTGATCGCGCTGGGCTTCGAGTTTGTCAACGGTTTTCATGACACGGCGAACGCGGTGGCCACCGTCATCTATACCAACTCGATGCCGGCGAATGTCGCGGTGGTCTGGTCGGGCTTCTTCAATTTTCTCGGTGTGCTGCTGTCCAGCGGCGCGGTCGCTTTCGGGATCATTTCGCTGCTGCCGGTCGAGCTGATCCTGCAGGTCGGCTCCAGTGCCGGTTTCGCGATGGTCTTCGCGCTGCTGTTCGCGGCGATCGCCTGGAACCTCGCGACCTGGGCGCTCGGCATTCCGTCTTCCAGCTCGCACACCTTGATCGGTTCGATCATCGGCGTCGGCATCGCCAACGCGCTGATGCATGGCCGCAGTGGCACCGCCGGTGTCGACTGGAGCAAGGCGACCGAAATCGGCAAGGCCCTGCTGCTGTCGCCGCTGCTCGGCTTCACCGCCGCGGCGCTGCTGTTCCTGGCCTTGAAGGTGCTCGTTCGCAATAAGGCTTTGTACGAAGCACCGAAGCCGGGCGTGGCGCCGCCGCTGTGGATTCGTAGCCTGCTGATCTTCACCTGCACCGGCGTCAGCTTCGCGCACGGTTCCAACGATGGCCAGAAGGGCATGGGCCTGATCATGCTGATCCTGATCGGCACCGTGCCCACGGCTTATGCGCTGAATCGCGCGGTACCGGCGCAGTACGTCGCCGAGTTCCACGGCAACACGCTGGCGATGAATCAGACCATGAGCTCGCATGGCAGCGCCGCCGCGTTCGAAGGCGATCCGCGTACGGCGCTGACCCGCTACATCGCCGACAAGAAGATCGACCCGCAGACGGTGCCGGCGTTGACGGCGCTGGCCGCCGATATCGACAACCAGGTCGGCGAATACGGTTCGCTGGCGCGGGTGCCGGCCGACAAGACCCGCAACATGCGTAACGACATGTACATCGCTGCCGAAGCCGTGAAGCGCCTCGGCAAGGAGCCGAGCCTGAACATCTCGGACGATGAAGCGAAGACCCTCGACCATTACAAATCCTCGCTGGACAAGGCGACGCGCTTCATCCCCACCTGGGTGAAGGTGGCGGTGGCCTTCGCGCTCGGCCTGGGCACGATGATCGGCTGGAAGCGCATCGTGGTGACCGTCGGCGAGAAGATCGGCAAGTCGCATCTCACCTACGCGCAGGGCGCCTCGGCGGAACTGGTGGCGATGGCCACCATCGGCGCCGCCGATGCCTTCGGCATGCCGGTATCGACGACGCACGTGTTGTCCTCCGGCGTCGCCGGCACGATGACGGCGAACAAGTCCGGCCTGCAGATGTCGACAATTCGCAACCTGCTGATGGCCTGGGTGCTGACCCTGCCGGTGTCGATCACGCTAGCCGGCTCGCT
>NZ_CAISIQ010000420.1 GCF_903885465.1 uncultured Nevskia sp. | reverse complement strand
CTGATCAACACCGCCGTCAAGCCGTTCAAGGCCAACGCCTTCCACAACGGCAAGTTCATTGAGGTCACCGAAGCTTCGCTGAAGGGCAAATGGTCCGTGGTGATCTTCATGCCGGCTGCGTTCACCTTCAATTGCCCGACCGAAGTCGAGGACGCCGCCAACAGCTACGCCGAGTTCCAAAAGGCGAACACCGAGGTCTACATCGTCACCACCGACACCCAGTTCTCGCACAAGGTCTGGCACGAGACTTCGCCGGCTGTCGGCAAGGCCAAGTTCCCGCTGGTCGGCGATCCGACCCACCAGCTGACCCGCGCTTTCGACGTGCATATCGACGAAGAAGGTCTGGCGCTGCGTGGCACCTTCATCATCAACCCGGAAGGCGTCATCAAGACGCTCGAAATCCACTCGAACGAGATCGCTCGTGACGTGTCGGAAACGCTGCGCAAGCTGAAGGCTGCGCAGTTCACCGCTGCCAACCCGGGCCAGGTCTGCCCGGCCAAGTGGAAGGAAGGCGAGAAGACGCTGAAGCCGTCGCTCGACCTCGTCGGCAAGATCTAAACGATCCTGCTCCGGGTCGACGGCAACGTCGGCCCGGCACTGGCTGCAACCGGCGCCCTGCCGCTGCCACTCGTGGCGGTAGGGCGTTCTGTTTCCTGCAACAACCCGTTTTACCTATTTTTCCAGTACCGATTTCGAACGGAGTATTCCCATGCTTGACCAGGACCTGAAGGAACAGTTGAAGGGCTACCTCGAGCGCCTCACCCGCCCGCTCGAGATCGTTGCCAACACCGATGGCTCGGAGGGTTCGCGCGAAATGCTCGCGCTGCTTGCCGACATCACCGATGTGTCGAACCAGATCACGGTCCGCGAAACGCAGGACGCCGCGATCCGCGCGCCTTCGTTCGCGATCGGCAGCCCCGGCGGGCAGATTTCCCTGCGCTTCGCCGGCCTGCCGCTCGGCCATGAATTCACTTCGCTGGTGCTGGCGCTGCTGCAGGCTGGAGGCTATCCGCCGAAGGTCAGTGCCGACACCATCGAGGCGATCAAGTCGCTCCGCGGTTCGAATGGTGGGCCGCTCAAGTTCGAAAGCTTTTTCTCGCTGTCCTGCCAGAACTGCCCCGACGTGGTTCAGGCCTTGAACCTCATGGCGGTGCTGAACCCGAACATCGAGCATGTCGCGATCGAAGGCAGCGCCTTCCAGGCGGAAGTCGAGGCGCGTCAGGTGATGTCGGTGCCGTGCATCTTCCTCAATGGTGAAGTTTTCGCCGCCGGCCGCATGGGCGTCGATGAAATCCTCGCCAAGCTCGATACCGGTGCGGCTGCTCGTGAAGCCGAGAAGCTGAAAGAGAAAGCGCCATACGACGTGCTGATCGTCGGTGGTGGCCCGGCCGGCGCGGCAGCGGCGATCTATGCCGCACGCAAGGGCATTCGTACCGGCGTCGTCGCCGAGCGCTTCGGTGGCCAGGTGGTCGACACCATGGGCATCGAAAACCTGATCTCGATTCCGGAAACCGAAGGTCCGAAGCTGGTTGCGGCGATGGAAAATCATGTCAGCCACTACGAAGTCGACGTGATGAAGCTGCAGCGCGCCGACCAGCTCACGAGCGACGGCGACATGGTCAATGTGGTGCTGGCCAGTGGTGCGACCTTGAAGTCGAAGACCGTGATCCTCGCCACCGGCGCGCGCTGGCGGCAGATGAACGTGCCCGGCGAAGACCAGTATCGCAACAAGGGCGTGGCTTATTGCCCGCATTGCGACGGGCCGCTGTTCAAGGGCAAGCGGGTGGCGGTGATCGGCGGCGGCAACTCCGGCGTCGAAGCAGCGATCGATCTTGCCGGCATCGTCAGCCACGTCACCCTGATCGAGTTCGACGGCCAGTTGCGGGCCGACGCGGTGCTGCAGCGCAAGCTCAACAGCCTGACGAACGTCCGCGTGATCACGTCGGCGCAGACCACCGAAGTGCTCGGCGACGGCACCAAGGTCAACGGCCTGAACTACAAGGATCGCGGTACCGGCGACATTCACAAGGTCGAGCTGGAAGGCATCTTCGTGCAGATCGGCCTGCTGCCGAACAGCGACTTCCTGAAGGGTTCGGTGGACCTGAGCCCGCGCGGCGAAGTGATCGTCGATGCGCGCGGTGCAACTTCGATGGCGGGCGTCTTCGCCGCCGGCGACGTCACCACCACGCCGTACAAGCAGATCATCATTGCGATGGGCGAAGGTTCGAAGGCAGCGCTGAGCGCCTTCGATCACCTGATCCGCATGGCGGTGCCGGAAGCGGCGCGCAAGGCCGCGTAAGCCTTGTGATGGAGCGAAAGGGCCGGGCTTTGCCCCCCGGCCTTTTCGCTGTCTGTCACGTCATTTGAAGGACCTGCCTGAAGTCCGATCGCGCAGCCACATGCCGGCAATCATCGTCACCACGAACAGCAGCACTTGCGGCGAGCCGGAAGCGAGGTTGGCGATCGCCGGGCCCGGGCACAGGCCGGCGATGCCCCAGCCGATGCCGAACAGCACGGCGCCGAGCAGCAGGGGGCGGTCGACGTCGCGTTTGGTCGGCAGCTGAAAGCGCTCGGCGAACAGCGGTTGCTGGCTGCGCCGCACCCACCAGAACACCGGGAAAGTGATCAGCAGTGCCGAACCCATGACGAAGCCGAGCGACGGATCCCACAGGCCGGCAACATCGAGGAACGAGGCAACCTTGGCCGGATCGGTCATGCCGCCGAGGGCGAGGCCGGCGCCGAACAGCAGGCCGGAAAGCAGGGCGATCAGCGCGGTCTTCATGCCGAACCTCCGAGCAGATGACGGATCAGGTAAACGGTGATCACGCCGAAAGCCATGAAGGTGATCGTCGCCAGGATCGAGCGCGTCGACAAGCGCGCGATACCGCAGACGCCGTGGCCCGAAGTACAGCCCGAACCCATGCGGGTGCCGTAGCCGACGATCAAGCCGGCAGCGGCCATGCCGAGCCAGCCGGTCTGCAGTTGCGGCACCGGGAGCGACGTCGCGAACGCGGTCAGCGCCGCGGCACCGATGACCATGCCGCCGAGGAACATTGTCCGCCAGCGGCGTTCGCCGCTATTGCGATCGAGCACCAGGCCGCCGAGCACGCCGCTGACACCGGCGATGCGGCCGTTGAAGATGATCATCAGGCCAGCCGCGGAGCCGATCAGCAGGCCACCGCCCGCGGCGCGCAGCCAGGCATCGGTATCAACAAGCACATTCATCGAATCAGCTCCGGAATCGGTGGGGAAAGAATAGGGTTTTCGATGGCTCGCGCGGCATCGTGGGCCGATAGGTGCACGCGTTCTCTGCCAAGCCGCGCGAGCAGATCGGTGCCGGCGAGGCGATCCATCACCGGGCCCTTGACCTCGGCGAGATGCAGCCGCCCGCCCGCCTGCCTCAGCGCCTGCTCCAGCGTTTCCAGCACTTCCAGGCCGCTGGTATCGACATAGGCAACGCCGGACATGATCAGCACCACGTCATGCGGCCGGTCGGCCTCGACGATGTGCGCCTGCAGCTCGGATTCCACGCGCGGCGCATTGGCGAAGTACAGGGTTTCATCGATCCGCAGCATCACCACGCCGGGCCAGGTACGGACCTCAAAACGGCGCACGTTGCGGAAGTGCTCGGTGGCGCCAAGCTGGCCGACCACGGCGATATGCGGCCGGCTGGTGCGATACAGGAACAGCAGCAGCGACAGACCGGCGCCGATCATCAGGCCGGTCTCGACGCCGGCCAGCAGCACGCCGGCAATGGTTGCCGCCTGGGCTGCGCCATCGCCGCGGTCGTAGCGCCAGGTATGGCGCAGATGCTTGAAGTCGACCAGTTGCCAGACGGCAACGACGATGATCGCAGCGAGTACCGCTTTCGGCAGGCTGGCCAGCAGGCCGGTGAACAGCGCGGCGGCCAGCGCCACCCACAGCGCGGTGATGACGGCCGCGAGCTGGGTGCGAGCACCGGCATCAAAGTTGACCATCGAGCGTGCGAAGCCGCCGGCCACCGGCATCGCGCCGGCGCAGGCGGCGATCAGATTGGTGGCACCCAGCGCCATCAGTTCCTGGTCCGGGTCGATCTTTTCGTTACGCCGGAATGCCAGCGCCTTGGCCACCGAAATGCTTTCGACGTAGCCGATCACCGCGATCATCGCCGCCGGCGCCAGCAGCACCCGCCAGCCGTCCTGGGTCAGGAAATCCAGCGACAGCGCAGGAATGCCTTTCGGAATGTCGCCGACCACCGCGACGCCCCAGCGGCCATGGGCATCAAAGGCGGCGGCGATCAGCGTGGCGGCGATCACCAGCAGCAGCGGCGCCGTGCGGCCGATGATCACCGCGTGCTCGCGCTGAATGCCTGCTTTGCCCAGCGCGCCGACCAGTGGCCTGCGCGCGGCAAGCAGCAGCACGATGGCGCTGAGCCCAAAGGCCAGGGTTTCGGCATCGAGTGCGCTTCGCTGCTTGAACAGCGCCAGCAAGATGCCGTCGAGCTGCACATCGCGCGGCACCGGGATGCCACTCAGACCCGACAACTGGGTGCCGATGATGAACAGCGCCGCACCGGTGGTGAAGCCGGCCAGCACCGGATGGCTGATGAAGTGGGTCAGCCAGCCCAGACGGAGTGCGGCCATCGCCAGCAGGATCGCACCGGATAGCGCCGACAGGATCAGCGCACCGCTCAGGTACTTCGCCGGATCGCCGCCGGCATAGGGCGTGAGCGCGGCCGCGACCATCACCGCCGCGACCGCGACCGGCCCGACCGCAAGCGTGCGGCTGGAACCGAGCAGCGCGTAGACCAGCACCGGCAGCACGCTGGCGTAGAGACCGACTTCCGGCGGCAGGCCGGCCAGCAGGGCATAGGCCAGCGCCTGCGGGATCAGCAGGATCGCGGTGATCGTGCCGGCGATGCCGTCCTGGGTGAACTGCGCGCGGTCCCCGCCGCGCAGATCGTCGAGTAGCGGCAGCAGTCCTCGCCCTGGCTTGCTGCGCGTCGTGGTGCTCACCGGCTCAGGTGTTTCCGCAGGCGAGATTCGCCGGCACGGCGATGTCCATCATCTTCGGGTTGGGTAGATTCAGGCCATTCATGATCGCCACGTACTCGCCTTCGGTCTTGCCGGCCAGGCGCGGGTTGTGGCGCTTTTCCTCACCGATCGACGAAGCGTTCCAGCCCTTGTAGTCATGGGCCGGGTAGACGGTCACTTCGTCCGGCAGCCGGAACAGCTTGTTGACGATCGAATCCCAGCTCTTGTGCGGATTGCCGCCCTGGAAATCGGTGCGGCCGCTACCGCGGATCAGCAGCACATCGCCGGTGAACACGGCGCGGGGTTTGGCGGGATCGAGCACGAAGCTGAACGATTCATCGGTGTGGCCGGGCGTGTACAGCGCTTGCAGGCGAATGCCGTCGATGCGGATCGTCTCGCCTTCGCGAATCTGCTCGGACACGCAACTCGCCTTGGTGAATTCGCCCATGATGGTCACGCAGCCGGTGGCATCGCGCAGATCGCCGAGCGCGGTAATGTGGTCGGCGTGGGTATGGGTATCGATGGCGCGGATCAGCTTCAGGTCCAGGTCATTGAGGGCAGTGAGATAGTGCTGCGTCTGCTCT
>NZ_CAISIQ010000419.1 GCF_903885465.1 uncultured Nevskia sp. | reverse complement strand
GATCTCGTCATCGGTGAGATCGGCATTGCCACCGCGCGCCGGCATCGAATTCTTGCCCTTGATCGCCGAGGCGGTCAGACCATCGACACCACCGGCAGCGCCCTTGCGGGCGGCCCAGGCGGCCTTGTCGTCCGCCTTCGGCGCGCCGAGCAGGCCGCCGCTGTGGCAAGCGCTGCAGACCGTCGTGTAGACCTGCTCACCGCTGTAGGGCTCGCGCTTCACGGCGGCCTTGGCTTTGACCAGCAATGCCGGGTCGGTGATCACGGTGCCGAGCGGCGCCGTGCGGGCGGCGACCTTCTTCACTTCCGACTCATCAGCCGTATCGTGCTTCGGGGTCATGATCGCGGCCAGCGCGATGATGCCGATCGTGATTCCGAACAGCAGCGCCAGAACACCGGCGAACGAAATCATGAACTTCTTGTCCTGGTCTTTGCTCACAACGGTCTCCGGGGCCGGCAGATGGAAAAGGCTTGCAACAGATGAATGAGGCAGGCGATGCACCAACAAAGAATGCATGACCCATAACAGTGCGAAACGCCGAAACTCGCAACAAAACAGGGCGCGAGCACTGGCGACGACGCGGAACTTTGCTGGCAGCCGTGCTGCACAGCGCGCAATTATAGAGAGAAGCCTGCCACTTGCGTGACGGAATCAGAGTCCGCTTCCTCATCAAGTTCAGGTGCGCGCGATGTCCGGAACGCGAACCGCATCGGGACGCTCGGGTACGATACGTCCCTCATGGCTGACTCAGCACTCATCATTCCCGTGGTCGACAGTACCGCCCTCCAGGAAACCGCGCGCCGCGTGCTCGGCATCGAGCGCGATGCGCTGGCTGCGTTGCTGCCGCGCATCGACGACCGCTTCGCCCGCGCCTGCGAGTTGCTGATCGCCTGTCGCGGCCGCGTGATCGTCACCGGCATGGGCAAGAGCGGCCACATCGGCGGCAAGATCGCCGCCACCTTGGCGTCGACCGGCACGCCGGCTTTCTTCGTCCACCCTGGCGAAGCCAGCCACGGCGACCTCGGCATGATCACCCGCGATGATGCGGTGATCGCGATCAGCAACTCCGGCGAAACCGCCGAAGTGCTGACCATCCTGCCGCTGATCAAGCGCATGGGCATTCCGCTGGTGTCGATGACCGGGCGTCCGGGCTCGACTCTGGCGAAATCGGCCGATGTCCATCTCGATGTCTCGGTCGCGCAGGAAGCCTGCCCACTCAACCTCGCCCCGACGGCCAGCACCACCGCCACCCTGGCGATGGGCGACGCGCTGGCCGTGGCGCTGCTCGAAGCCCGCGGCTTCACGCCGGAAGATTTCGCGCTCAGTCATCCGGGCGGCACGCTCGGCCGCCGCCTGCTGCTCAAGGTCGGCGATCTGATGGCGACTGGCGACCGCATTCCGCAGGTGCCGGCCAACGCCAGCCTGTCGGCCGCCCTGCTGGAGATGACCCGCAAGGGCCTCGGCATGACTGCCGTCATCGACGACAGCGGCGAGGCGCTCGGTCTGTTCACCGACGGCGATCTGCGCCGCGTGCTGGACGCCAATCTCGACGTTCGCAGCGCCCGGATCACCGAGGTGATGACCCGCGGCGGAAAATCGATCCGCTCGGCGCAACTGGCGGCCGAGGCCGTGCATCTGATGGAAAAGCACCGCATCACCGTGTTGATGGTGCTCGACGACCACCGGCATCTCGAAGGCGTTCTGCACATGCATGATCTGCTGCGCGCGGGCGTGGTCTGATGCAAACCCTGACCGAGCGGGCTCGCAACATCCGTTGCGCGGTGTTCGACGTCGACGGCGTCATGACCGACTGCAAGCTGTATCTGGCACCGGACGGCACCGAGCTGAAAGCCGTGCATGTCCGTGATGGTCTTGGCCTGAAATTACTGATGCAGGCCGGCATCGAAGTCGCGGTGATTTCCGGCCGGCCGTCGGCGGCGATGCAGGCGCGCTTCGAATACCTCGGCATCCAGCATGTCTGGCTCAATGTCGAGCAGAAAATCCCGGCCTGGGAAGCGCTGCTCGCCAAGCTCGGCCTGCGTGACGATCAACTGATGATGATGGGCGACGACACGCCGGATCTGCCGCTGATGGAACGCGCCGGCCTGGCAATGACCGTTGCCGACGCCCATCCGAAAGTGCTCGCCGTCGCTCACTGGGCCAGCCGCCTGACCGGCGGCAACGGCGCGGTGCGCGATGCCGCCGATCTGATCCTCAACGCCCAGGCGATGACTGTGGCGGGAGTGCAGGCATGACCCGGGTTGCCGTTGCCGCCATCGCGGTTGCCGCACTCGCCGGCCTGCTTTACACCTTGAATCGGATCGATGACGTTGCTGTGGTCAGCACGGAAGCCGATAACCGGTTGCCGCGCTATACGCTGACCTCCGCGGAACTGACCCGCTACGACGCAGATGGCCAGCCATCGCTGAAAGCGACCGCCGCCAACCTCGAATATTTCGACGACGAATCGGCACAGGCGACGACCCTGGTGGTCGACGTGCTGTCCGGCACCAAGACGCCCTGGCACATCACCTCGCCTACCGGCAGCCTTGCGCCCGGCAGCCGGGTGATGACCTTGTCCGGCGAGGTGATCGCCAACGGTCAATGGCCGGACAATGGCGAGGCCGTGGTCGTGCGCTCGCCAACCATGAAGATCGATCCGGACGCTCATCTGCTGAGCTCCGACGTCGACGTGAACGCCGACAGCCGCACGCGCAAGGGCACGGCGACCGGCATGACTGCCAATTGGGCACAGCAGGACCTGCACCTGCTCAACAACGTGAAGATGCGCTATGAAGTCAATCGCTGAACTGGCCCCGCTCCGGATCTGGCCCCGCGCCTGCTGCTTGCTTGCCGCGCTGCTGCTGGCCGGCAACGCTCAGGCTGCGCCGTCGGCGCCGAAGGGACCCTCGGTAGACAAGGCCGAGCTGGTCAAGCTGCCGAAAGGCTCGGACCTGAAGCCGACCGGCCCGGTCACGCTGACCTCGGACAAGGCCGAACTGGTGCAGGGCAATTCGGCGGTCTACACCGGCAATGTCGTGCTGACTTCGGACACCTTGAAGCTCGAAGGTGATCGCGTGGAACTGAAGCAGTATCCGGGCGGCCAGTACGAAGCCAAGATCACCGGCGGCCCGGCGCGGATGAATCACGCCGGCAACGGCACCGAGAACCCGGCCGTTGCCGCTCGTGCGAAGACACTGAACTACGACTCACGCAGCGGCGTGCTCGATCTGCTGACCGATGCCTACGTGCTGCGCGGCACCGACGAGATCACCGGCGACACCATCAAGTACGACGTCAGGGAACGCCGCATCCAGGCTTCGGGCGGCGATGGCGGTCAGGTCAAGATCATCATCCAGCCGGCGTCTAACGACCCTGTGCCTGCTCCAGCACCGGCACCGGCGACACCGGCCGACGGAGGCCCGAAGTGAGCGCCGCAGCGAGTGGCGATCAGCCGCGTTCGGTACTGCAGGCGCGGGATCTGGTCAAGCGCTACAAGAAGCGCACCGTGGTCGACGGCGTCTCGCTGAACGTGCGCGCCGGCGAGATCGTCGGCCTGCTCGGGCCGAACGGCGCCGGCAAGACCACCTCGTTCTACATGGTGGTCGGCCTGGTGCCGGCCGATGCCGGCGTCATCGAGCTCGATGGCCGCGACATCACCAAGCTGCCGATGCATGCACGCGCCAAGGCCGGCATCGGCTACCTGCCGCAGGAAGCCTCGGTGTTCCGCAAGCTGTCGGTCGCCGACAACGTCATGGCGATCCTCGAACTGCGCGAAGACTTGGACAAAGCCGCTCGCCTGCAGGAACTGGAACGGCTGCTCGAAGAACTGCACATCAGCCATGTCCGCGAAGGCTTGGGCATGTCGTTGTCTGGTGGTGAGCGGCGGCGCGCCGAAATCGCGCGTGCGCTGGCGGCCAATCCGCGTTTCGTGCTGCTCGACGAGCCGTTTGCGGGCGTTGATCCGATTGCCGTGATCGACATCCAGGGCATCGTCCGCCACTTGTCCGAGCGCGGCATCGGCGTGCTGATCACCGATCACAACGTGCGCGAAACGCTGGGCATCTGCACGCGTGGCTACATCCTGGCTGGCGGCAAGGTCATTGCCGAAGGCACGCCGGATCAGCTGATGGAAAACGAGACGGTGCGGAAGGTCTATCTGGGCGAGCAGTTCCGCCTCTGAACGGCGGCTCAGGCGCATGCGCCAAGCCGCAAATCAGCGCTTGGTGGGCTGATTTACTTTTCGACTATAGCCCATCGCAATGAATTCTGAGCAAGTAGAATGCCAACACTGGAATTCTTGAAAAAGCCCGCATGAAGCAGTCGCTGTCGCTCCGCACCGGTCTTGCCCTGACCATGACGCCTGCCCTGCAGCAGGCGATCCGCCTGTTGCAGTTGTCCAGCCTCGATCTGCAACTGGAGATTCGCCAGGCGCTGGAATCGAACGTGATGCTGGAGGCCGACGGCGACGACCTCGAATTGCAGACCACCGAAGAAGCGATGGCCGAGGCGGACAGCGATGCCGCCGTCGCCGAAGCGGGTTCGGCGGCCGAAACGGTGATCGAACTCGGTGGTGAAAACGTCATCCCCGAAGAGATGCCGGTCGACGCCGACTGGGGCGATATCTACGACAGCGCCGGTTCCGCCGGCAGCGGCAGTGGCGAGGACGACGACGGCCTGCACGATTTCATGCAGGCCAATCTGCACGGCTCGCAGTCACTGCGCGACCATCTGACCTGGCAGGCAAGCATTGCGCCGTTCGATGAAGTCGACGCCGAAGTCGCACTGCACATCATCGATGCGATCAACGACGACGGTTATCTCGAAGACTGGGACGGCGTCCGCGATCGCCTGGTCGGCGGCCAGAACATCCCGCTGGAGCGCGTCGAAAAGATCCTGCGCTCGGTGCAGGACTTCGATCCGTCGGGTGTGGCCGCCCGCGATCTGCCGGAATGTCTGCGCCTGCAGCTGCAGCAGTACCCGGCTAAGACGCCGGGCCTCAGCGCTGCGTTCAGGATCCTCGAAGCACCGATGGCGATGCTCGCGCGCCACGACGAAACCGCGCTGATCAAGGCTACCGGCCTGGGCTTGGAAGCGCTGCGCGAAGGCCTGGCGCTGGTGCAGACGCTGCAGCCGCATCCTGGACGCCCATATCAGGCGCATGAAAGCGACTACATCGCCCCCGACGTCTTCGTCGGCAAGAAGAACGGCCGCTGGCGCGTCTCGCTGAACCCGGAGCACACGCCGAAGCTGCGGATCAACCAGCTCTATCAAGGCATGGTCAAGCGCGCCGATACCTCGCGCGATCAATTGACCATGAAGCAGCACCTGCAGGAAGCGCGCTATTTCATCAATTCACTGGAAGCGCGGAACGAAACCCTGCTCAAGGTTGCCCAATGCATAGTCGAGGAACAGCGGGCCTTCCTCGACTACGGCGAAGAAGCAATGCGGCCACTGGTGCTGCGGGATGTCGCCGAACAGTTGGGAATTCACGAGTCAACGGTATCGCGCGCGACAGCAAACAAGTACATGCTGACGCCCAGAGGCCTTTACGAACTGAAGTATTTCTTCTCCAGTCACGTCCAGACCACGGAAGGAGGTACCTGCTCCGCCACAGCCATCCAGGCCATGATCAAGCGACTCATCGCTGCCGAAGATGCCACCAAGCCCTTGTCCGATTCGACGCTCGCCGAGATGCTGCTGAAAGAAGGCATCCAGGTGGCCCGTCGCACGGTCGCAAAGTATCGCGAAGCGCTGCGCATCCCTCCGTCGCATGAGCGCAAGCCGATCGGCTGAGCCCCGATCGGAATCCTGATCACGTTTCGTTTCATGGTCTGAAACCTGCAACGTGAATTGTCCGTACTGCCCGCCGCCGTATTCCGGTAGGCGCCCGGTACGGATTATCGAATAGGAGTTGCGTGTATGAACCTGAACATTTCCGGTCATCATCTCGATCTCACGCCGGCCCTGCGCACTTACGTCACCGACAAGCTGAAGCGCGTCGAGCGCCATTTCGATCACCTGATCGACGCCGCCGTGATCCTCTCGGTCGACAACAAGCTGCAGCACAAGGCCGAAGCGACGCTTCATGCTCGAGGGACCAATCTGCATGCCGAGTCGATCAATGGCGACATGTACGCAGCGATCGACAGCCTGATCGACAAGCTCGATCAGCAGACCCGGAAATTCAAGGACAAACTTCGCGACCACCACGCCCGCGAAGTCCAGAAACACACTATCAACTAGCTTTCTTGCCGGGCAGGCCAGCGCTGCATAGCGCGGCGCTACACTACCCGGGCCTTGGAGAAGCCCCGCTTTTCGAAGCGGGGCTTTTTTCGTTCACGACATCCGGAAATCTCCTGAAACTTGCCGAAATTCTCAATCCGGGCCGGGTTGCCGTCGGTGTCGCGGTGACCAGCAAGAAGCGCGCGCTGGAAGAGATCGCTCGTCTGCTGGCGCTGGGCGCGCCCAGTGTCGCGCCGGCAGACATCCTCGCCAGCCTCGCCGGCCGCGAGAAACTCGGCTCCACCGGCCTCGGCCATGGCGTGGCGATTCCCCATGGCCGCATGGCCGGCGTATCGACCAGCGTGGGCGCCTTCGTGCGCCTCAAGCACCCGATCGATTACGACACTCACGACGGCCAGCCGGTCGATCTGGTGTTCGGCCTGCTGGTGCCGCAGAACGCCACCGGCGAGCACCTACAGCACCTCGCGGCGATCGCCGAAAAGTTTTCCGTGGACGAGTTCTGCGCCCAGGTGCACGCAGCGAAGGACGATGCCGCCGTCTACGCGCTGCTGAGCGCCTGATCCCGCGATAAGCGCGGCCCTCCCCATGAGTAGCGCCCATCCACCGCTGACCGTGCACGGCGTGTTCGTGGCGGTCGATGGCCTCGGCGTCTGGCTGAAGGGCGCGAGTGGCGCCGGCAAGAGTGAACTCGGGTTGGAGCTGATCTCCCGCGGTCATCGCCTGATTGCCGATGACGCGATCGACCTGCACCTGGAAGATGAGCGGAGCGGCCCTCGGTTGATCGGCCGCTGTCCGCCGCTGCTGGAAAGCTTCATCGAGGTGCGCGGCCTCGGCATCCTGAATCTGCGCCGCTTGTACGGCGACGAGGCCTTGGCGGCGGAAGCGACGCTCGATCTGGTGATCGATCTCGATGCCACTGGCGAAGCCTCACCGGAAGAGCGCTTGTCCGGTCGCCGCACGCAAACCACGGTGCACGGGATCGCAGTGTCGACCGTCGCCCTGCCGAGACGGGTCGGCCACAATCTGGCGGTGCTGGTCGAAGCCGCCTGCCGCGATCACCGGCTGCGGCTGGCCGGTTACGACGCCTGCGCCGATCTGGTTGCGCGGCAGGCGCAGCGCATCGTCACCGAACCTCTCTGAGCGAACGCATGCGCCTCGTCATCGTCAGTGGACTCTCCGGTGCCGGCAAGACCGTGGCCCTCAAGCAGTACGAGGATCGCGGTTATTACTGCATCGACAACATCCCGCTCGATCTGCTGCAGCCGCTGCTGACCCACGCGGTCGACAACCCCGGGCCGCGCTACCGCAAGCTGGCGCTGGGCATCGATGCCCGCTGCGATCCGCTGGAAATCGAACGCTTCCCCGCCGTGCTGGATTTGCTGCGCGGCCAAGCGATCGACGTTCACGTGCTGTTTCTGACCGCCGACGACAGCGTCATCCTGCGCCGCTACAACGAGACCCGGCGGCGGCACCCGCTATCGAATCCCGAAGTGTCGCTGCTTGATGCGATCCGGCTCGAACGCCGGCTGCTGAAGCCGATCGCCGATCTCGCCGACGTGCCGCTCGACACCACCAATCTCAATCTTTACGAGCTGCGCGCCGCCGTTGGCGCGCGGCTGCCGGAGCCGGGCACGCACGGGCTGTCCTTGCTGTTCCTGTCATTCGGCTTCAAGAACGGCGGCCCGGAAGGCGCGGACTTCGTCTTCGATGCCCGGGTGCTGCCGAATCCGCACTGGGTGCCGGATCTGCGCGCATTGACCGGCCGCGATGCGCCGGTAGTCGACTACTTCAAGGGCCAGACCCTGGTCAGCCAGTTTCTCGACGACACGCGCGCCTATCTGGAGCGCTGGCTGCCGGCCTTCGAGGCTCAGGATCGCCCCTATGTCACGGTGGCGATCGGCTGCACCGGCGGCCAGCATCGCTCGGTCTATCTGGCGGAGCGCCTGGGTCAGGCCTTCGAGGGCCGCTTCGAACAGGTGGTGGTCAAACATCGGGAGCTGAATGCATGAGATGCCCACCATGACGGTCGGCGTGTTGCTGGTCACTCACGGCAAGCTTGGCCATCACCTGCTGGAAACGATGCAGGACATGATCGGCGCGCCGCCGCTGTCGGTGGACGTGCTGGAAGTGCGCCGCGTGCAGGCCACCGATGTGCTGCTGCTGCAGGGCCGTCGGATGATCGAGCGCCTGGATTCCGGCGCCGGCGTGCTGCTGCTGACCGACGCTTATGGCTCCACACCCAGCAACATCGCCAGCCGGCTGTCCGAAGCACCGAATACTGAACTGGTGGCCGGCATCAACCTGCCGATGCTGGTGAAGATCTTCAATTACCCGCAGCTCGACCTCGCCGCAATGTGCCGCGCCGCCGTCGAAGGCGGCCAGCGCGGAGTCGCGATCTGCACGCCGCCGTCGCCAGTCCCGAACCAGGAACCGAAGTCATGAGCGTCAGCGCCGAGAAGACCGTATCGATCGTCAATCGTCTGGGCCTGCACGCACGTGCGGCGGCCAAGCTGGTGACCCTGGCAGCGAAGTACCAGTGCGAGATCAAGGTCGCCAAGGGCGACAAGACGGTCAGCGGAAAAAGCATCATGGGCGTGATGATGCTGGCCGCCGCGCAGGGCAGCCAGATCACCTTGACCGCTGTCGGCCATGACGCTGTCGAGGCGCTTGAAGCGCTGGCCGCACTGATTGCCAATCGCTTCGAAGAGGACGCATGAGCCCGCTGCCGGCCATCAACCGCGAGGCAGGCCCATGAGTCTCTGGCTCAACGGCATCGGCGTATCGCGCGGCATCGCGATCGGCCGCGTCCAGAAGCTGTCGGGCGGCGATCTCGAAATCCCCGAGTACACGATCGCCGAGGCGGATCTCGAAGCCGAGGAAACGCGCTTCTGCGCCGCGCAGGCGCGCGCCAAGGAGCAGCTCGAACAGGTACGCGCGCAGGTGCCGGCCGGCCTCGGCGGCGCCCAGAGCGAGATCGCCGCATTCATCGACACCCATCTGCTGATGATGGATGACCGCTCGCTGACCGAAGCCGTGGTGGCGACCATCCGCGGTAGCCGCATCAATGCCGAAGCGGCGCTGAAGCGGCAACGCGACGTGCTGGTCGCGGTGTTCGAACAGATGGACGACGCCTATCTGCGCTCGCGCAAGGACGATGTCCAGCACGTCTCTGCGCGGATCCTGCGGATTCTCCTGAAGCAGGAACGCAGCCTGCCGGTCGGCGAAGCGGCCGAAGCGCCGGCCGAACCCAACATCATCGTCGCCGACGACATCACGCCGGCCGACATCATCCTGCTGGCGCAAGCCGGCGTCGCCGCGTTCATCACCGAGTACGGCGGCCCGCTGTCGCACACGGCGATCCTGGCGCGTTCGTACTCGATTCCGGCGATTGTCGGCCTGCACGGCGCGCGGCGCCTGTTCAAGGACGGCGAAGCGGTGATCGTCGATGGCGATCTCGGCCACGCGCTGGCCGATCCCGACGAGCAGGCGCTGAGCTTCTTCCGGACCAAGCGCGCCGGCCAGCTGGCGCGCCGCGCGTCGCTATCCGGCCTGCGCGACAAGCCGGCGATCTCGCGTGACGGCATCAAGATCCGCCTGCTGGCCAATATCGAACTCAGCGAAGACGCAGCGCACGCGGCGGAGCTCGGTGCAGAAGGCGTTGGCCTGTATCGCACCGAATTTCTCTATATGAACCGGCAAGGTCTGCCGACCGAAGACGAGCAGTACGAGGCCTATGCCCGAGTCGTCGCCTCGGTGAAAGGGCCGATCACCATTCGCACGCTCGACCTCGGCGCCGACAAGCAGGTCGACTCCGGCTCGCGTTCCGGGCCAACGCCGAACAATCCGGCACTGGGCCTGCGCGCCATTCGGCTCTGCCTGAAGGAGCCGGAACTGTTCCGCACCCAGGTGCGGGCGCTGCTGCGGGCTTCGGCGCATGGCGACCTGCACATCATGCTGCCGATGATTTCCAGTGTGGCCGAGTACCGGCAGGCAAAGAACTTCATCGACACGACCCGCGATCAGCTGGAACGCGAAGGTGCGGCGATGGCCAAGCACGTACCGGTTGGCGCGATGATCGAAGTGCCCGCCGCCGCCCTCGCGGCGCAGTGGCTGGCCAAGCAGTGCAGCTTCTTCTCGATCGGCACCAACGATCTGATCCAGTACACCCTGGCGATCGACCGCGTCGACGACGAGGTCAACTACCTGTACGACCCGCTGCATCCGGCCGTGCTGCGGCTGATCCGGATGACCATCGAGGCGGGTGATCGCGGCCGGATTCCGGTGGCGATGTGCGGCGAGATGGCTGGCGATCCGCGTTACACACGGCTGCTGCTGGGCTTGGGGCTCACCGAATTCTCGATGCATCCCGCCAGCGTGCTGGAGGTAAAACGGATCATCATCGAATCCGACGTGCACGCACTGCGCGCCCAAGCGATGAATCTGCTCGAGACCGGCGATTCACAGGCACTGGAAGCGTTGATGTCTTGAACGGACGTAGGGCGGGCCGTGCCCGCCGCCGCGCCCCCCCGTTTTCGAGCGGAGCCGGCGGCCGCGAGCCGCCCTACGAATCAGCGCGGCGCGTCTTCCGGCAAGGTGATGTTCAGCTCCAGCACTTCGAGGCCATCCTCGCGCTGGACATTGAAATGCACGGAGTCGTCCGGCACCCGGATGTACTTGCGGACGACGGCGAGAATTTCCTCGCGCATCTGCGGCAGGTAGTTCGGCCCGTTCATGCGGCCTTCGCGCTGGTAGGCCACGGCGACCATCAGGCGATCTTTTGCCGTCTGAGCGCTGTTCTTTTTTTCCGTCCGAAAGATTTTCAGCCAATCCATGATCAGCCTCCGAACAGTTTGGCCATGAAGCCTTTCTTCTGCTCCGTCATGAAACGCATCGGTCGCTCTTCGCCGAGGAAGCGCGCCACCAGATCGGTATAGGCCTGGCCGGCTTCGCTGAGCGAATCCTTGATCACCGGCTCGCCGGAGTTCGAGCTGGTCAGCACGGTCGGCGATTCCGGAATGATGCCGAGCAGCGGAATGGCGAGGATTTCCTTGACGTCGTCGACGCTGAGCATCTCGCCCTTGGCGACTCGCGTCGGGTTGTAGCGGGTCAGCACCAGATGTTCCTTGACCCGCTGGTC
>NZ_CAISIQ010000418.1 GCF_903885465.1 uncultured Nevskia sp. | reverse complement strand
GATGGTCAGCGCATTGAGGCGGCTCAGCGATTCGCCTGAGACCACCGAGACAGATTGCGGCTTGTCTTTCAGCGCGGCGATGCGTGGCCTTGAGCGGATTACGACGGTATCGAGCTCGGCGCCATCGGCTTCCGTCGCCGGGTCCGCTTCCGCAGTGCCGGCTTCGGCCGTCGGGCTGACTTGTGCCAGCTCGATCTCGGATTCCGGTACCGGTGTTGCGGTCGCTTCTGCGCCATGCACGTTGAATGCGGCGATCAGCAGGCTGCCCCCCAGCAGCATGGTGGAGCCGAACTCCACTTTCGATCCCGCCGATTTCGCTGCCGGTTCTGACGATTGGCTATTGCGCTTGGCGAATGATGGCTGACGCTTGACTCGCTTTGAGGCTGACATCTCTATTTCCCCACTCCGTAGAATGCTTGCTGATCGCAAACGATGGGGAGGGCTGGAGCAGAGAGTGTGCCGTTTTCGATGAATGCGGCTGCAAGGCCGGGGAAAACGGGAATATCAGCTGCAAGTATCTGTTGAAAAGGATATTTAAATCTCGACAAGACACCAGTCACCGAAGTCTCCGGCGTGCTTGTCGAAGCTTCTTCCACACCAACTGTTGGAATATCAGCAGACTGCTGATGACTATTGTCTGGATTCAATCAGCGACATTGGCGGAGCCGAGCCAGAATCCTTGTGACTCCATGTTCAGAAATGGAAAGGCTCCAGTCGAACGGATCGACCGGAGCCTGGTCTTCGCGATCCGGGTTTACTTCGAACGGCCCTGATAGCCTCCGCTCAAGGTGGCGATCGAATAGACCGCGCCGCGTCCGACCACATACAGCGTCTTCTTGTCGTCACCGGCGAACGCGAGGTTCTGCGGTGCCTTCGGCAGCGGGATGATGCCGAGTGCGGCTCCCTTGGACGTGAACACCTGCACGCCGGCCGTCGACGCGACATAGAGCCTGCCATCACGATCGACGGCCAGGCCATCGGCGCCGCTGCTTGGGCCGGTATCGGTGTGCTTCCAGCCTTCGAGCCTGGCGAAATTGCGTCGTGGGCCGAGCCTGCCGTCCTTGTCGATGTCGTAGGCCAGCACGTGTTCGCCCGCGGTGTTGGCGACGTACAGGATCTTTTCGTCGGGGCTCAGCTGCACGCCGTTCGGGCGCTCGATGTCGCTGACAACTTTCTCCAGCTGACCACCGAGCGGCAGGTAGTAGACGCCCGGCTTGCCCGGTGGCGGCTGCTGGTCCGGATTGAGCTGGGTGCCGGAGTCGGTGAAGTACAGGCCGCCGCGCTGGTCGATCACCAGATCGTTCGGCCGGCCGAACGAGGCACCGTCATACCGTTCGGCGAGCACTTTCTCACGGCCCGGTGGATGGACGATGCCGACGCGCGGCTTCAAGGTCTGCACCGCGTACAGGTCGCCGTTCGGTGCAGCAGCAAAGGCGTTGATGCCGTTGGCCTTCTCCAGGAAGGTGCTGGTACTGCCGTCCTTGGCGAGATGGATGACCCGGTCGGCGCGATTCTCGGTGAAGATCAAGCTGCCGTCGGGCAACGGCAGCGGCCCTTCGGTGCCATTGAAGCCATCCTTGATCAGCTTGATTGGCGTGCCGGCGGCGACCACGCCGCTGATGCCCGTCGTTGTCGTTGGCGCGCTGGCGGTTGCCGCGTCCTGCGCACTCGCGGCAGAAATGACGGAAAAAATGCCGGCAGCAAGCAGCGCCGCCGTCGACTGTTTCGACATGGTCTGGACTCCTGTGGGGTGAAAGTGGCTTAGCGGCCGGCGCTTGGCGAAACGCCCAGTTGCTGCACGGCCTTCAGTGATTGCTCGACGTTGTCGGCCGGCTTCAGGCCGCTCAGGGCGGCGGCGATGCGGCCGTTCGGCGTGACGATGAAGGTGGTGCGCTCGGCGAGTCCGTGGCGGATCTCGGCACCGCGGGTGTCCTTCTTGCCGTCGCCGACCTCGCGGACTTGCAGGTCGAAAGCCCTGGCGATGGCGCCATCGGCATCGGAGGCGACGATGATCTTGCCGGCGCAGTAGGCGGGATCGGCGGAGAAGGCATTGAGCCGGTCGATACTGTCCAGCGACACGCCGAGAATGGTCGCGCCGGCTGCCGTAAAGCGCTCGTGATTGACCGCGAAGGTATGCGCCTGGATGTTGCAGCCGCCGGTGTAGGCCGAGGGGTAGAAGTAGACGACCACCGGTCCCAGCTTCAGCGCCTCCTTCAGTGAGTAGTCGAAGGGTTTGCCATCCAGCGAAGCCGGTGCGGTGAAGTCAGGTGCGATCGCGCCTTCCTTCAAAGCTGCGGCGGCGGGCGCGGCGATCACGGCGGCCAGCAGGCCAGCGGACAGGAGGTACTTCAGGTCGGGCTTCATCGGGTGATCCTGTGGTGGGCGTGAAAGCTTCAGGGCAGGGGTTGCAGCTGCGACAGCCAAGTCGACAAGGCGTCGATCTCGGCATCGCCCAGCGTCCTGGTGATGAGGTTCATGACGCTGATCGGCGCGCCGTTCTGCGGGCCGGCACGCCAGGTCCGCAGCCGTGCGCGCAGGTAGTCGGCGGACTGGCCACCGATCGCCGGCGTGCTGTCGCTGCCGGAGATAGCGCCGCTGCCGTTGACGCCGTGGCAGCTGACGCAGGCGATGACATCGCGGCTGCGATCGCCTTTCTCGAACAGGCTTGCGATGTCGGCATTTGCGGCCGCGCCGTTGCCGTACATCGGCGCAGCGCTGGCGTACCAAGCGGCGATGTCTTCGGCATCGGTGAGGCTCGGTGTGCTGGCATCGCGAGCGATCTGGGGATGGCTACGCTGGCCGGCCTTGAAGCGTTCGATCTGCACCAGTGTGTAGCCGGCCAGCTGGCCATCGAGGCGCGGTATCGACGTATTAGCAGCGTCGCCGCCGTGACAACCGACGCAGCCAGCAGCGCGAGCCTTGCTCTCACCCAGCGCCGGATCGCCGACGCCGATGCGTTCGGCGAGATCTTCCGCTGACAGCGCAGAGAGCGCCGGGCTTGCGTAGACCAGCAGCAAGCAAGCCACATGATGACGCCAGCGATGGAAGGTCGCCAGCATCATTTCAGCGGCTTGTAGAGGTCGTGGCAGCTGGTGCAGTTCTTTCCGACTTCGCGCGCGGCGGCGCCGGCGACGTCGAGATCCTTGCGGCTGATCGCCGCGAATACAGTGGCCAGCGAGTCCTTGCCTTGCCGGGCAAGCACCACCGCATCGTCGACGCCGCCCTTAGCCACGAAGTAGTCCTCGGTCCAGTTCAGGCCGGTCTGCAGCACTTCGGCATCGGCAAGCGCCGCGGCTAAATTGCCGGCACCGAGCGCGGGGCCGAGATCCTTGTTGGCATCGTCCATGTCGCGCATCACGTACTCGTCGAAATCGCCGAGATCGATCGCTGCCCATGCCAGGCCGCTGCTTGCTGCCAGCGACCAACCGATGATGTGAGCCCACTTCCGCATGACCGCTGGTTTCCTGTGTGCCGCGCTGTGCCGCGCTGATGACGGCGCGGCCACCGGCGATCGGATCGGGCCAGCAGCGGCGCTTGATTGAGGGATGCTTAAAACAGCCGGCCCGGAACGAGTTGTTCTACGGGCCGGCAATGACGCGACCTACTGAGGAGAGAGAAAGTCCCCGTCATGTCCGAGGAGGTGAGCATCCAGTTTTGGCAGTAGCAAACCAAATCAGAACTGGATTCCCGCCAGCGCGGGAATGACGAGTGATTGCAGGGATTCGAAAGGTGCTGCCCTAGGCCAGCAGTTCCTTGACCACTTCGCCGTAAACCACGGTCGGCCGTTCGGAGCGCCCGTTGTGCAGGAACGTGGTCTTCAGGTGATCGAGGCCCATCAGCTGCAGCACGGTGGCGTGCAGGTCATAGGTGTCGACCTTCTTGCCGACCGCCTGCATGCCGATCTCGTCGGTACCGCCGATCGTGGTGCCAGCCTTGACGCCGCCACCGGCCATCCATTGCGTATAGCCCCAGGGATTGTGGTCGCGGCCGTTGCCGCTCTGGCCGAACGGCGTGCGACCGAACTCGGAAGTCCAGACCACCAGGGTCGATTCGAGCAGGCCGCGCGACTCCAGATCGGCGAGCAGGCCTGCGATCGGCTTGTCGACCATCCGCGTGTGTGCGCGATGATTCGATTCGATGTTGTTGTGACCGTCCCAGTTCTTGCCTTCGCCTTCGATCTCCAGTTCACCGGACACCACCTGGATGAAGCGCACGCCGCGCTCGACCAGGCGCCGCGCGCGCAGCAAGGTTTCGCCGTAGGACTTGCTGCTTTCGTCGTCGATGCCGTATAGCGCCTTGGTGGCCTCGCTTTCCTTGGCCAGGCTGACTGCTTCCGGAGCAGTGACTTCCATGCGCGCTGCGAGGTCGTACGAGCGGATGCGCGCCTGCAGTTCGGTGTCGTTCGGATGATGACGGGCGTGACTGCGATTCAGGCGGTTCAGCAGACCCAGCGTGCTGCCCTGCTCACCCTCGGCGACCAGTTCCGGCCGATTGAGATGCAGGATCGGCGAGTCACCCGGGCGGAACGCCGTGCCCTGGTAGACCGCCGGCAGGAAACCCGAGCTCCAGTTGATCGCGCCGCCACGCGGTTCGCGCTTGTCGTTGTAGAGCACCACATAGGCAGGCAGGTCCGGATTGGCGGCACCGAGCGCGTACTGCACCCAAGCGCCGAGCGAAGGGCGGCCCGGGCTCAGGTCGCCGGTGTTCAGCTTGAGGATCGAGATGTCGTGGGTGGCGCCGATCGTGGTGCTCGACTTGATCCAGGCGATCTTGTCGGCCTGGGTGGCGAGGTTGGGCAGGAAGTCCGAGAACCAGGAACCGCTTTCCCCGTACTGCTTCCACTCGCGCTTGGTGGCCAGCAGCTTGTTCGAAGTACCGCGCACGCCTTCCTTGATGCCCTTCATGAACGAGGCCGGCACTTCCTGGCCGGCGAGCTTGATCAGCTCGGGCTTGTAGTCGAACAGGTCCAGCGTGCTCGGTGCGCCGTCCATGTGCAGCCAGATCACCGACTTCACCTTGGCCGGGAAATGCGTCGCCTTGGGGGCCAGCGGATCGACGAGACCACCAGCGGCGGCGTCGCTGGCGGAAGCCGCGGACGGGAAGAAGGCGCCGCCGAGGGCAAGTCCGCCAATACCGAGTGCAGCGTTTGCCAGCAATTCGCGACGCGAGGTCGGCTTGTTGAAATCAGTCATGCGATGTCTCCGGAAAATGGGTCTTGTTCAGAAGCGATAGGTGAATTCGTTGGAATTGACGACCGCATGGGTGAGATCGACAAACGCGGCCGCGCGGATCGGATCGAGTGGGCCGGCCTTCTCGAGGCCGGTGGGCACGTTGATCGCGAACGTGCCGTTGGCGGCTTGCTGCTTGAGCACCTTCTCCTGGCTGTCGAGGAAGGCCAGCAGGGTCGCCTTCTCCTGCTTGTCCGGCTTGCGGGCGTAGACGATTTCGTACAAGCCATCGAGCTGGGCTGATGCCGACGAGCCGCGCTCGCGAATGACCCGGCCCGCCAGCGCCTTGGACCAGTCGAAGACGATGTCGCTGTTGAACAAGGTCAGCGCCTGCAACGGCGTCGTCGTGATGTCGCGCTTGGCATGCGCCTGCTGGGTGTTGGCGATGTCGAACGGCTGCAGCAGCGGGTAGGGAATGCTGCGCCGCGTGAAGATGTACAGGCTGCGACGATTCCAGTCGTCGTGATTGCTCGACACCGTCCAGGCATTTCCGGTGAACAGGTTCGACGGTACCGGCGGAAACACGCTGGGGCCGCCGACCTTCTCCGCCAGTTCGCCGGAGGCCACCAGCAGCGAGTCGCGAATCGTTTCGGCATCAAGCCGGCGTCGTGGAAACACGGCCAGCAGCTTGTTGTCCGGATCGGCACTGGCCACGTCCTGGCGGAACGCCGAGGACTGCCGGTAGACGCTGGACAGCAGGATCTCGCGATGCAACTGCTTCACGCTCCAGCCGTGCTCGATGAAGCTCGAGGCGAGGTGGTCCAGCAGTTCCGGATGGGTCGGCTTCTGGCCGGCCTTGCCGAAGTCGCTCAAGGTCTCGACGATGCCGCGTCCGAAGTACTGATCCCAGACCCGGTTGACGAAGACGCGAGCGGTCAGCGGGTTCTGCGGACTGGCGATCCACCTGGCCAGCGCCGTGCGGCGACCGGAGCTGGTGGCCGTCGGCACGATCACCGGCTTTTCCGAGGTGATCGCCGCCGGAAAGCCGGGCTGCACTTCTTCCAGCGGCCGCTCGAAGTCGCCGCCGAACAGCAGATGCGTCGGCGGTGCCTCGGTCTGGCCGAGTTCGCTCATCGCCGAAATCTTCAGCGAGCCACCCTCGGGCTTCAGCTTGTCGAACTTCTTGAGGTCGTCACCGAGCTTGCGGTATTCGTCAGCCAGTCCGGCGTACTCGGGCTTGTATTGCTCGGCACTAGGGTCCGCGTTGTCACGCAGGAAGGCGGACAGCACTTCGTCGGTGCCGTAGTCGGAGAACCGGTTGATGACCCAGCGATCGTGCGCCGTCCACTGCGCTTCCGGTGTCGAGTAGAGCTTGCGCAGTGACGCCTGGGTGGCCTGCGAGTATCGATCGAGCAGGTAGTGCTTGGCCGGCTCGCGCACCTGATCGATGATCGCCTTGCGCCTGGCGCGGATCTCCGCCGTGGCGGCCTTCCACTTCGTATCGGCCTGCTCATAGGCGATCTCCAGCGGGCCCTTGGTAGCCGCGATGTCGTCGACCGCGCTGGTGTTGGCAAAGAACGCCTGGAGCTGGAAATACTCCTTCTGCGAGATGCGGTCGGACTTATGATTGTGGCAACGCGCGCAGCCCACGGTCTGGGCCAGGAACACTTCGCCAACGGTGTCGACCATGTCGGTGGTGTGCTGGTACTTCTTCTGCACCAGGTCGCGGGAATTGATGTTGTCCGGGTAGCCACGCAGGAAGCCGGTGGCGACCAGGGCATCCTGATCGCCAGGCTTCAGCTCATCGCCTGCCAGCTGTTCCTGCACGAACTGGTCGTAAGGCTTGTCGTCATTGAAGGCCTTGATCACCCAGTCGCGATAACGCCACATGTTCGGCCGCGTCTGGTCGCCCTGGAAGCCGGCGCTGTCGGCGTAGCGGGCCAGATCCAGCCAGCGACGGGTCTGACGTTCGCCGTACTTCGGCGAGGCCAGCAGGCGGTCGGCGAGCTTCTCGTAGGCGTCCGGCGAGCGATCGGAGACGAAGGCATGCACTTCATCCGGCGTCGGGATCACGCCCCAGACATCGAGCGTGGCGCGACGGATGAACGAGGCGCGATCGGTGTCCTGCGACGGTTTCAAGCCCTGGGCTTCGAGCTTGGCAAGCACGAAGGCATCGATGGGTGTGCGCACCCAGCGCGCCGCCTTGACCTTCGGCACCGGTGCCGTTGCCACCGGCTGGTAGGACCAAAGCGCCGTCGATCTGGCAGCCGGCACTGCGCTGCGTGTGGCAGTTGCGGCATCCGGTTGTTCGGCAGCGGTAGCGCTGAGCGCTGCGACCAAAAGCCCGACGACAAAAGCCTGCGTTGACTGTTTCCTGTTCATTCACTGTTTCCTGGGTTCTACTTGCTGGCCAGCGACCACCGCGAAGTGGAGTTGTGCGGAGCTGCGATCTGGAGTGGCGTCAATGCCTTCCGGATGTTTGCAGTCGGTAGTGGATTGCAACGGCCGAGCCAAGCACGTAACCATTACCCAAGCAGTGCATCATTGCCCTCAAAAATCGATGCAAAACATTGTTTTATAAGACTAAATATCTGTCTATCCGAACGTCTTCCGGAGCGTTCTGGCTCACGTTTCGTGGTAGTGGGAAGCGGGGTTTGCTGGCTTTCCAGCATCGTCGGCAACAGGCTGCTGTCGAGCGAGCAGCAGGCTTCGGATGGATGATCGGAATCGGTGAACGGCGATGTGCAAGTGGAGACATCGATGGACAGAGGCTGCGAGACGCAGCCGCTGTCAGTGCCTCATTCGAACGACGAGAGTCCGGCAGCCGGCGCGTGGGTCACCAGCCAGGCGAGGGCGGTGATGACGATCACCAGCAACAGCAAGGCCAGCACCAGCCGTGAGGAACCGATGACCTCGTCACCGTTGACCGCATGGGCTGGCTTGCGGCCGGTCCACATCGCGCGGACCAGGTTTTCCCGGGCCAGCAGACGGTGCACGAGGATCGCCAGCACGTGGATCAGGATTGCGGCGGCAATCCAGTTGAACAGCAGCTTGTGCACCGCGGTCAGCTGCAGGCTGAAGTCTTCGCTGACCCAGGCGTACAGCGGGCCGACGTTGAAGATTTCATCATTGCTGAACAGGCCGGTGGAGGCCTGCACGAACAGCATTGCCAGCAAGGCGAGCACCATCAGCGCGCCGAGCGGGTTGTGTCCGGCATGGCGCGCCGGCTTGCCGCGCAGCAAGCCGGTGGCGTAACGGCTGATCGCCCGCGGCCCCTGCACGAAGCTGGCGAAGCGGGCGTGACGCGTGCCGAACAGCCCCCAGAGCATGCGGAACGCCACCAGCACGGTCACCAGATAGCCGGAGGCCAGATGCAGGCTGAAGTACTCCGGGCCTAGACGGCTGGTGACGTAGCTGGCCAGCACGCCGGCGACCAGCGTCCAGTGAAAGACGCGCACCGGCAGATCCCAGACCCGACGTTCATCGCGTGCCGGCGCCGCCGTTTCGGCGGGCGCTGCCGTGTCGAGGCCAGGCCTGATCGACGACATCGCTTACTTGGCCTTGTACTCGTCGTGGCAACCCTTGCAGTCCTTGCCGACGGCAGCAGCCGCGGCCTTGAAGGCATCGGCATTGCCGGCGTCCTTCTCGACGACCTGGGCCAGGGCCAGCACGTGGGTCTGGAAATCCTTAAGCCTGGTGTCGAAATCGGCGCGGTTGCTCCAGATCTCCGGCTTCGCCTTGGTCTCGCCGGTGGCGGAGAAATCCGGAAACACTTCGCTCAATTGCGGCGCGAGAAAGGCGACTCTGGCGACGCGCTTCTGGATGTCGGCGGCGTCGTACGGAATCTTGCCCTGCAAGGTGTCGCCGACCGGTCGGAAGTTGCTGCCGATCAGGGTGAACAGCGCGCGGCGAACATCGATCACCTGCTTGGCAGTCGGCGCGGCAACGGCCGGCGCTGGATCGGCGGCCGAAAGGCTGAACGCCGAGGCACCGAGCACGAGTACGCAGGCGCCCAGCGCGGCTCGTCGCAGGAGGACATGGCGGGATTGGGAAAGTTTGATCACGGTTTTCGGAGGGGTCGGAGTGAAGGATGGGTTGCCGACGAAAACCGATTCGAAAGCCGCAGGGTCTCGACGAACAACGACGTTGGAAGCCCAGAGAGCGCAACGACCGCGCCAGCTGACGAAGCCTTCCGGGAATCTCCCGCAGGCTGTTATTCGCGCGATGCAAGACATTGATATCAATGCTGTTATCGGATCGGTTGAACACCAGCCGCCCAGCCTGAAGAGGCGCGCAGCGATCCGGCGAAAGCGCGCATTGTTGTTTGCCAAGCAGCAGGACCTGCAGTCTGCTGCAATCCAAGCAATGAACCTTCAGCGTGTCGTTCGCGAGCCCGGACGATCGCCGCCCACTGTCGCGGTTCACAATCACGGCCGGCGGGATTCCGCTTAGAATCCGCCGCGCAGGTGTCCGAAGGCTGCTGGTCCAGGGCCGGAGGGTGAAACGGGAAGCTCGTTGAATTCGAGCACTGCCCCCGCAACGGTAAGCAGGAAGCTTCGGCACAAGGCCACTGGATCGCCACGATCCGGGAAGGCGCTGAAAGCATCGCCTGCGAGTCCGGAGACCGGCCTGCAAAAAATCTTCCGTGGTCGCGGTGGGCGACTGTACGGGTGTGGCCCTAGGCCACGCCGACCACGGCGTTTTTCGTTCTACCGAGACGAACCGTGGCGGCAAGTGGGCAGCTGTGCAAGCGAATGGGCCGAACTTTTCTGGCGTTGTCGGCCGGCTGGTCCGCGTGCTCGGCAGCCGATGATCCGGCTGATACGGCGACTGAACTGCCGACTGTCACCGTGGTCGGCCAACGCACCGAATTGCTCGATAGCGGCGTGGTCATCCGGGTGCCCATCGATCCCCTGGTGGCCAGCGATCTGCCCAGCGTGTTGTCGACCCTTCCCGGCGTGCAGGTGCGGTCTTCCGGCGGTCTCGGCAGCTACAGCGAGGCCAGCCTGCGCGGCAGCAGCGGCCGGCAGGTGCGCGTGCTGCTCGATGGCCTGCCGCTGGATACCGGCGGCGGCGATGCCAGTTCGCTGTCGCTGATCAGCCCGCTGCTGCTGGAGCAAGTCGATGTCTACAAGGGCCGCGTGCCGGCGCAACTTGGCAGCGGTCTGGCCGGCACCATCAACCTGCGCAGCCGTCGGGAACTGGCGGCGCCGGTAGTCGGCACTGCAGTGCTCGGCAGCTTCGGCCAGAAGCAGGTCGATGTGGCCGCACAGCTCGGCAGCGCGTTCCAGCTTGCAGTCGGCGCGCAGGGCGCCGATAACGATTTCGACTACGTCAACAAGTTCAAGGCCTTTGATCCGACGGATCCGGATCGCACCCGCAAGGAGCCGCGGCAGAACGCCGGTACCGAACAGTATTACGGGCAGCTGCGCTATTTCGGGCCAGTGGAAGTCACCCTGAATGCCTTGAACGACTCGCAGCAGTTACCGACCCGGCTCAATGCCGCAGACACGCAAACCGAGCTCGACACCCAGTCCTACGCGCTGTCGCTGACCAGCCCGCAGGGATCGACCTGGCAGACCGCGCTGTCGCATCGCTACACGCGGGAGACCTACAGCGACCCCGGCAGTCAGCTCGGGCTGGGCGCTCAGGAAACGCGCTCGGATACGCAGCGCAGCCTGGCCAGCATCGGTCGGCGCTTCGGCGACGTGTTTCAGGACACGCTGACCATCGAACACGCGGACTACCAGGCGGAGGACAAGTTCGGCGGCGTGCCGACCCGCTCGGCGCGTCGCATCAGCGCCGGCAACGGTTTCGATGCGCAGCTGGTTGATGGTGACCGTCACTACAACGCCAGCCTGAACGTCGCCTGGTCGCGCGACGTGGCCGATGGCGAGCACGAGGAGCACACGCGAATCGAGCCCGCCGTCGGTGCCACTCAGCGCGTCGACAATTGCCTGCTCGCCGCCAATCTCGGCCGTCGCGAACGCCTGCCAACCTTCTTCGAGCGCTACGGCGATCGCGGCCTGTTCCGGGGCAATCCGTCGCTGAAGCCGGAGAGCGCGAACTACGGCGATGTCGGCGTGCGCTGCCAGCCCGGCCCGCGCATTCAGCGCCTGGAACTGACCGTGTTCGGCCAGGACCTGCACGACGCCATCAGTCCCACCTACAACGCCCAGGGCATCGGTCGTTCGATCAACACCGATCAGGCACTGATCTACGGCGTCGAAGCCGATAGCGCCGCGACCTTGGCCGGCTTCGGTTTGCAGCTCGGCGGCACCTGGCAGCACACGGAAGATCGCAGCCAGGTTCGCGACACCCGTGGCAACCCCTTGCCGGGCCGCTTCAAGACTCAGATCAACGCGCGCATCGAGCGGCGCTGGCAGATGCTGACGTTCTACTACGCCTATCGGCTTGAAGCCGGGCAGTACTACGACAGCACCGGCCTGCTCAAGGCGCCGACCGCGCAGCGTCATGACGTCGGCGTGCGTGGCGCTTTCGCCAAGGTCGGTTGGGCGCTGCAGGCACTCGATCTCAGCAATCAGCAGGCCGAGCAGTTCAACGGCTATCCGACGCCCGGCCGCCGCCTGCTGCTGTCTCTGACTTATCCGCGCAACGAGCCGGTCACCGCTCAAGACCCCGTTCAAACCCATCCTGCTTCACCTGCCGAACCGCTGTCTGATCCATCTACCCAGGGCCCAAGCCAATGAAAAACCCAGTGACAATGAAAACCCTCAGAACCTGTCTGCTGCTGTTGCCAGCCATGCTGCTGGCGGCTTGCGATGGCGGCAGCAACGCTAACGACGCACCTCTGTTCGCGGATTCCGCCGTCATCGCTACGCGTGCCACCAATTACAGCAGCGGCGCGGTCTCGCTGGTCGCGGCCAGCGCTCCGTTCACTGCGCGGAATAGTGTGGCGGCCAGCGCCACCTCGGACCTCTTCGTGCGCAGCGGCGGCGATCATTACTTCGTGGTCAAGCGCTTCGATACCAACCAGGTGCTGCGTTACGCGGCGAGCAACCCGGCGACGCCGGTCTACACCTACTCGACGCAGGACGCGACCGACGGCACGGCTCAGAGCAACCCCAGCGATCTGCTGATCGTCAGCGATACCAAGGCCTATCTGCTGCGCTACGGCTCCGGCAAGCTGTGGATCGTCAACCCGTCTGCCACCACCGAAGCGGCGTTCAAGATCGGCGAGATCGATCTGTCCGCTTACGACACTTTCGACGGCGTGCCGGAAATGACCGCAGGCATCGTCAGGAACGGCCGCCTGTATGTCGCCATGCAGCGACTGGAAAGCTTTGCTTCGGTCAAGACCGGCTACATCGCCGTGATCGACATCGCGACCAACACCGAGATCGATACCCAGCCGGCTACCGACGGCCTCAAGGGCATCGAACTGCCGGTACGCGACCCGGTCAGCCTGGCTGGCATTCCTGGCAGCAACAACATCCTCGTACTGGCCGACGGTGGTTACAGCGGCGCGCCTGATTACGCTCAGCTCTACGAGGGCGGCATCGTTCGTATCGACACGGCGGCGAACTCCGCCACCTTGGTATTCGACGATGGCGATGCCACAACACATCCCTTCGACTTCTTCGCCGATATCGCCACCGTGACTTCGGACCGTGCCTACTTCATCAGCAGCACTGGTTTCGGCGCCGCGCAGACGCTGTACCGCTTCAATCCGAACACCAGCGCAGCGCCAGTCGCCGTGCCGGGGTTCCAGGCTGTAGCGATGGGCTCTCTGGCGGTCGATCCCAACGGCAAGCTCTGGGTGACCCGTACCAGCTCCACGCAGCCAGGTGTCAGCATCCTGGGCTTCACCAGCGGTGCTGAAACCGTGGATGCATCCTTGATCGATACCGTGCTGACGCCGATCAACATCGACTTCATCACCGTGCCGGTGCTCTGAAGCCAAGTATCAAACGAGTGTTCTCGCCGAGCCGGGATTTCCCGGCTCGGCGCGTTTCGTAACTCAGTTACGGGCCAGCTTGGGCCGGCACCCGCTTCCCGCCGGCCAGCAGCGCTTCCTGAATCGGCGCGCCGGTGATCTTCAGCGAAACCGTACGCGCGTTCCGATCGGCCACCACTTCAAGCAGGCCGGCGTTGATCGCCGAGATCACATGCCCGCCTTCGATCTCGACCGAGTAGCCGTTCGGATAGTGCAGGGACGGCACATAGATCGTGGTTACCGTTCCAACTGGCGCTGGCTCACCTGAAGCGAGCGTCGTCGAGTAGCTGAACGCGAAGCGCTTGCTACTCGCCTCGAAGGCATAGGCCAGCGGCACG
>NZ_CAISIQ010000417.1 GCF_903885465.1 uncultured Nevskia sp. | reverse complement strand
CGCTCGGCAGCCACGGCGAGTGGATGCGTTCGACATCGCTCCAGTGGCCGGCGTCGGGCAAGCGGATCGATTCAACGCTGTCCGGCGGAATGCGGTCACGGCTGACGAAGATCACCCGGCCGGGCAGGTCGCGGCGCAAGCGCGGCTATTTGGCGATGTCGGCGGCGAGGCCCTCCGGCCATTCGTGGCCGAGCAGTTCGTCGCGTGCCGGCGGTACCAGCTGGGAGCGCACGCGGCGTTCGCTGCTGCGTTTGTGGTTCAGCGCCAGATCCATCTGCTGCAGATTGGCGACGAACACTTCGCCGCTCGGCGGGGAGTCCCAGAGGGCAACGGCCTGGGCTGCGACAACGCCTGTGGCGATCGCTTCCTGGGCCAGCAGAGCGCCGAAGCGCAGGCCGAGCAGGCAGAGATCGCTGCAGCCGGTTTCGGCACGCAAGGCAAGCGCAGCAATACCGAGTTCATCGACCCAGCCATTCAGGCAGCTGCTGCGGGCATCGCCGCCGGAATCGCCAGTGCCGCCGTAGTCGAAACGCAGCACCGGAAAACCGCTGGCACTGAGGCTTTGCGCCAGTTCGCGCAGGCCGCGATAGGTGCGCAGGTATTCGGTTCCCCAGCTGTTGCAGAGCAGGATACCGGTCTGCCGCGAAGCACCCAGCGGCAGGTGCAGCATGCCGAACAACGGCCTGGCCACCGGCCCGAAGTAGAGCGGCTTGTTCAAGCGACGCGGGCAGCAGCGGAAAACGATGGCGACAGCGCCGGGAAGTCGCTCGCATAGCGAAAGGGCCGGAGCGTGCAGGCGGTAGCCGGGGCTTGGTCGGGGTTCCGCTTCACATCCGTTCGAGGGTGTCGGCCAGAGTCGGCGTCAGCCGGTTGGGACGGCGCAAATCAATATGTGTTTGCGGGCTTGGTGAGCCAGAGGTTGACGTGGTGGAAAGGACGGCTCGGCGAACACCCGCCGAGCCGTCGCGATTTGCTGACGAGCGGCGCTTACTTGACGGTGACGGTGATCTTGTCGGAAGCCAGCGGCGGATTGAACGGCACGTGCATGCCATTTCCGTACACCAGCTGCAGGGTATGCGTGCCCGGGGTCAGCTCGATCGTGGCCTCGGTCTGGGCCTTGCCGAAATGCACGTAGTTGGCGTTGGCCGGGATCGGCGCGTCTGGCGGCGGCAACTCGGCGTCGATCACCAGATGGTGATGGCCGCTGGCTGGTTCCACGGCGCCTGCCGGGGCCAGAGCGATGCCTTCGACGGCAAATTTGACCAGCAGCGGGCTGCTGACGGTGGCGCCGTCCTTCAGTTCGGCGAACGAAACCTTGGCACCTTCTGGAGCCGGCGACGATTTCAGCCCTTCCGCTGCGGCTTCCGGTGCAGCGGCAGCCGGTTCGGCGGTGGGCGCTGCCGCAGGAGCGGCTTCTTCCTTTTTGCAGGCCGCAAGCAATACGGTGGCGGACAGCAGCAGCGACAGTGAGCGAGTGTGGTTCATGATCTTTTACCTTCGGTTTTCGTGGGAACGACGCCGGCAGCAAACTGCGGCTGCAGGCGCAGGCAAGGATACCTGCACCGCCCGTGCCCGACGCCCGGCCATGTCCGGCGCGGCTCCTGGCGGCCAAACTCGGTCGGGCGTGGCCGGGGCTGATCGCGTATACTTCGCCCCAGTTTGGTGAGGCGCTCCGGTTGCGCCCCTGCTTGAAGACGATGCATCCGGCCGCCTCCCCGGCGCCGCAGTTCAAGGTCTTTCCGGTAGTACAAACCCTCGATGCGCCAGTCGGCGCGGTTCGAAATCCTCGTCCCCACTGCCTGAACCGGTGCCGTGCAGAGCGTTTCTGCGCACGGTGTGGCGGCTTCAGGAGTAATGAAACATGTTGTTTGCTGAATTGGGCCTATGCCCGGAACTGTTGCGCGCCCTCACTGACGAAGGCTACGAAAAGCCCACGCCGATCCAGGCGCAGGCGATCCCGATCGTCATCTCCGGCCGCGATCTGCTTGGCGCCGCCCAGACCGGTACCGGCAAGACGGCTGCCTTCACCTTGCCGATCCTCAACCGCCTGGCCTCACAGCCGCGCGATGCCGCGACCACCGCGCGCGTTGCCCCGCCGAAAGTGCTGGTGCTGGTGCCGACTCGCGAACTGGCCGCTCAGGTCGGTGATTCGATGCGTACCTACGGCCGCCATCTGCCGGCGATCAAGACCGCGATCATCTTCGGCGGCGTCGGCATCAATCCGCAGATCGACCAGCTTCGCCGCGGTGTCGACATCATCGTCGCCACGCCGGGCCGCCTGCTCGACCATCTCCAGCAGCGCACGGTGAATCTGTCCGGCATCCAGATGCTGGTGCTCGACGAAGCCGACCGCATGCTCGACATGGGCTTCATCCGTGACATCCGCCGGGTCATTCAGGCGCTGCCGCAGAAGCGCCAGAACCTGCTGTTCTCGGCCACCTTCAACCCGGAAATCCGCTCGCTGGCCGAAGGCCTGCTGCACGATCCGGCGAGCGTCGACGTGGCCCCGCGCAACACCGCTGCCGAGCTGGTTGCCCAGCGCGTGCACCCGGTCGACAAGGGCCGCAAGACCGCGCTGATCGCGCATCTCGTGAAGGCCGGTGACTGGAAGCAGGTTCTGATCTTCACGCGTACCAAGCACGGCGCCAATCGCTTGGCCGAACAGCTGGTGCGCGAGAACATCCTGGCCGATGCGATCCACGGCAACAAATCGCAGAACGCCCGCACCCGTGCGCTCGCCGACTTCAAGGCCGGCAAGATCCGCGTTCTGGTGGCCACCGATATCGCCGCGCGCGGCATCGACATCGACCAGCTGCCGCACGTCATCAACCACGAACTGCCGAACGTGCCGGAGGATTACGTCCATCGCATCGGTCGTACCGGCCGTGCCGGCGCCGAGGGCGAAGCGATCAGCCTGGTGTCGCCGGATGAGCGCGCCTTCCTGAAGGACATCGAGCGCCTGCTGCGCAAGTCGATTCCGTCGTCGACGGTGCCGGGCTACGAGCCGGGCTCGCAGCCGACCGCCGAAGAGCGCGCTGCTGCCGCAGCCCGTCCGCCGGCGCCGCCGGAGCGCGAGCGTGGCGAGCGTCCGCGTAATGCGCCGGGTGGCCGCGGTCACGCTCCTGCCGGCAACGGTGCCCGTCGTCCGGGTGCCGGCGCCGCGCCGAGCAGCAACAACGGCAATCGCCATGCACGTCCGTCGCGCGATGGTGCGCGGCCGGCCGGCACCAACAATCAGAACCAGCGCACGCGTTGATTGCGTCGCTCACCGTTAACCGAGAAGAAGGAGTCATTGGATGAAGCGTATCTATGCCGGCAACCTGCCCACCGACACGACTGAAAAGGAACTGACCGAGCTGTTCTCGACGCACGGTCGCGTCCGCTCGATCAAGCTCGCGCACGATGTGTTTTCGGGCAAATGCCGCGGTTTCGGTTTCATCGAGATGGAAGGTCACGAAGCCCGTGCCGCCATCGCCGGCCTGAACGGCAAGGAACTGCGCGGCAATCTGCTGCGCGTCAACGAAGAACGCCCGAAGGACGACAAGAAGGGCGGCCGCCCGGGCGGTCCGCGCCGTTAAGGGCTGACGCAGCCTTTCGGGCGATCATCACGATTACCTGAAACGCTGCAGCTTGCTGCACCCAGACGCCACGATCGCTTTGCGGTCGTGGCGTTTTTGCTGGGCGCTACTCGACGCTGGCGCCGGGATCGAAATCCTCGTCCAGCGCGTAGTCGCCCGAGGCCAGCGCGGCGATGACCACTCGTGCTGCGTCGACATCACGGGCCTTCACCTGCACCCGTACGCCGCCCAGTGCCAGCGCGATCAGCGGATCGGCCTGCACGTGGTTGCGATCGGCGAGGAAGGCTTCGATGCCGTCCGCCTGCAAGCGCCCTTGCAGCAACTGCGCTTCGACTGCATCGCTGAAGCGTGCGACGGTCAGCCAGTCGTCCGGATCGTCGCTCAAGGGGTTTTACTCGGGTAGCACTTCGCGAACGCCGTTCGGGCCGCCGAGCAGCAGCACGTCGGCACCGCGATGGGCGAACAGGCCGACGCTGATCACGCCGGCGAGCAGGCCGATCTCGGTTTCCATCTTCAGCGGATCGATGATCGACAAACCGGAGACGTCGAGGATCAGGCCGCCGTTGTCGGTGACGAAGCCCTCGCGCAGCTTCGGATTGCCGCCCAGGCGCACCAGTTCGCGGGCGACGTAGGAGCGGGCCATCGGAATCACTTCCACCGGCAGCGGAAAGGCGCCGAGCACCGGCACCAGCTTCGATTCGTCGGCGATGCAGATGAACTTGCGCGAGGCCGCGGCGACGATCTTTTCGCGGGTCAGCGCGCCACCGCCGCCCTTGACCAGACGCAGGTGCTTGTCGGCTTCATCGGCGCCGTCGACATAGATCGACAGGGTGCCGGCCTCGTTCAGTTCGACCACCGGAATGCCGATCTTCTTCAGCCGTTCGGTCGAAGCGTTCGATGACGACACCGCGCCAGGAATGTCTTGCTTGTGCGCGGCCAGCGCATCGATGAAGTAATTGACCGTCGACCCGGTACCGACGCCGAGCAGTTCGCCCGGCACGAGATATTTCAGGGCCGCTTCGGCGGCAGCTTTCTTGGCTTGGTTCTGATCCATGGGACGAGGCGGTGATCGATGGGGGTGGAGGCGGCGCGAGTTTGAAGCAGGCGAGGGGACGATGCACTTCGATGGGTTCAGTTGGGGCGCGCTCCGAACAGCGCTGAACCGATGCGCACCATCGTCGCGCCTTCCTCGATCGCTACTTCGAAATCGTCGGACATGCCCATCGATAGCTGATCGAAGGCGCTCGCATCGACGCTGCCGGAGGTGCGAACACGGTCGCGCAGTTCGCGCAGCAGCCGGAACGAGGCGCGCGAGTCTT
>NZ_CAISIQ010000416.1 GCF_903885465.1 uncultured Nevskia sp. | reverse complement strand
GGAACTGGATGCCCGCCTGCGCGGGCATGACGAGATTTACAGGGATCGTCATTTAACAAAGTCAGAGACTTCATGGCCATGGATCTTAAAAGCGGCTACCCATTCTGGGCAGTCAAGAACGGCCTGATGAAGTCGTTTCCAGCGTTGACGGCCGATACCCGCTGCGATGTGCTGGTCGTGGGCGGTGGCATCACTGCCGCTCTGATCGCACAGTCGCTGGCTGACGATGGTCAGTCCGTGGTGGTCATCGAGCAGCGCGATATCGGCTGGGGCAGCAGTGCCGCCAGCACCGCGCTGCTGCAGTACGAGATCGACACCCACATGACCGAGCTGGCCGAGCGGTATGGCGAAGACAACGCCGTGCTCGCCTATCGCGCCTGCGCCGATGCGATCCCGCAATTGCAGGAGCTGGCAGGCGTTGTTCGCGATGTCGATTTCGCCCGCATGCACAGCCTCTACTTCGCCAGCAGCCTGTTTCACGTCGGCCGCCTGAACGCGGAATACGAGCTGCGTCGGCGTCATGGCTTTGCGGTGAGCCTGCTCAAGCGCGGCGAGATACGTGAGCAGTACGGATTTTCGTCGGCGATGGCGATCTTCAGCGAACTGGCTGGCCGCATCGATCCCTACCGGCTCACCTATCGCCTGCTGATGCAGCTGGAAAAGCGCGGCGTCTCGATCTTCGATCGCACTCGCCTGGAGTCCTTCGAGGCCAGCACTCGGGGTGTGGTTGCGCGCACGGCCGACGGCATCACCATCAAGGCCGGGCATCTGGTGTTCGCGTCCGGCTATGCCTCACAGCAGTATCTCGATACCCGCGTCGCCAGGAACCGCAGCAGCTATGCGTTCATCACCGATCCCATCGATAGCGAAGCGCTTGGCCCTTTGGCCAAGACGATGGTCTGGGAATCGGCACGGCCGTATCTGTACATGCGTTCCACCGGTGACGGCCGTCTGCTGATCGGCGGCGAAGATGACGACATCGATATCCCCTTGCGGCGCGATGCCAGCGTCGACCGCAAGGCCCGCATCCTGCGCAAGCGGGTGGCCAAGCTGTTCCCGGATCTGCCGCTGCAACCGGCGTTCGCCTGGGCCGGCACCTTTGCCGAAACCGAAGACGGTCTGCCGTTCTTCGGTCCGCATCCGCAGCACGGCCCGCGCGTGCAGTTCGCCATGGCCTATGGCGGCAACGGCATCACCTTCAGTGCGGCCGGTGCCGGGCTGATCACCAAGCTGATTCGCCGCGAGTCGCATCCGCTGGCGGCGCTGTTCTCGTTCGACCGACTCAATCAGCAACGCTCTCAATAACGGCATCACTCAACCCAGCGACAACAAACACCATGAAAACTTTCCACTGCGATGCCTGCGATGCGCTGGCCTTCTTCGAAAACGTCCGCTGCATGACCTGCAGCGAAGTCCTGGCTTTCGTCCCCGCCGTGCTCGATGTCTGCACGCTGCGGCCAGACGATCAGAGTGCCGAGGCGGGCCTTTTCACCAGCGGCGACGAGAAAACGAGCGGCCAGATTTTCCGCCCGTGCAAGAACGCCATCGATCACGAGATCTGCAACTGGGTGCTGGCCGCCGATGATCCGCACGAGTACTGCGAATCCTGCCGCCTGACCCGCACCATTCCGGATCTCTCCGTGTCCGGCAATCTGCAGTTGCTGCAGAAGATGGAGACCGCCAAGCGCCGTTTGATCTTCACCTTGATGAGCCTCGGCCTGCCGGTGTTCGGCAAGGACATCGATGCGGTGCGCGGGCTGGTCTACGAGTTCAAGGTTGATCTCAGTGCCGAAGGCGGCGAGCCGGTGCTCACCGGCCACGACGAAGGCGTGATCACCATGAATCTCGCCGAAGCCGATGATGCCGAGCGCGAGCGCCGCCGCCAGAAGCTCAACGAACCGTATCGCACGCTGATTGGCCACTTCCGGCACGAGGTCGGCCACTACTACTGGGATCTGCTGGTTCAGGAATCGAAGTGGAGCGAGCCCTGCCGCGCGATGTTCGGCGACGAGCGCGAAGACTACGAAGAGGCGCTTAAGCGGCACTACGAGAATGGCGCGCCGGCAGACTGGCCGAACAACTTCGTCAGCTCTTACGCGACCATGCATCCCTGGGAAGACTGGGCCGAAACCTGGGCGCACTACCTCCATATCGTCGACACCCTGGAAACCGCGGCGGCCTGCGGCTTCGCGCTGATGCCGGCACGGCCCAACGAGCCGGCGCTGACGCTGATCGATGAAGATCAGCCGGGCGCCAGCGGCTTCGATCTGATGATTGATCGCTGGATCGCGCTGACCTACGCGCTGAACAGCCTCAATCGCAGCCTGGGCCACGCCGACGCCTATCCGTTCGTGCTGACGCCGCCGGTGATCGAGAAGCTCCGCTTCGTCCACGACGTGATCGCCGATTCCGCGACCAGCAACGGTCAGCACGGCGAAGTGCTCGAGACGCTGGAGGAAGCGGCGACGGCCTGAGCAGGCGCAGCAGCAGAGGCGCATCAAAAGGCCGCCGGCATTTCTGCCGGCGGCCTTTTTTTTGGTTTCGTCATCCCCGCGACGGCGGGGATCCAGTTTTGCCGTAGCGCACCGCATCAGAACTGGATGCCCGCCTGCGCGGGCATGACGGCGTTTTTTCCCCTGCTTAAGGCACCAGACTCTCGAACACACTCTTCAGCCGATCCGGACTGGCCGGCTTGACGAAGTGCAGATCGAAGCCGGCATTGACTGCGTTCTGCTTGTCCTCGGCCTGGCCCCAGCCGGTTACCGCGACCAGCTTGATCGGGTGGCTGCCTGCGGCGGTTTCCCGCAGCGCCCGGGCCACTTCGTAGCCGGAGATGTCCGGCAGGCCGATGTCGAGGAAGGCGATGTGCGGTTTCAGTTCCTGCGCCAAGGCAATCGCTTCACGGCCGGTGAACGCCGTGCGTACCTCGTGGCCGTCGATCTCCAGCAGGATCGCCAGTGACTCGGCGGCGTCGCGATTGTCATCGGCAATCAGCACTCTCAGCGCTTGCGCAGCCGGTGCCAGGGACGGTGATTCCTCCGTCTGCGCGGCGATCGCGGTATTGCGCACGATCGGCAGACAGACGCGGAAGCTGCTGCCGTGGCCCAGGCCGGGGCTGGTCGCTTCGATGCTGCCGCCATGGAGTTCGACGATGCCCTTGACCAGGGTCAGGCCGATGCCCAGGCCACCTTCCGAACGGCTTTTCGCGGACTGCACCTGCGAGAACATGTCGAACACGCCGCCGAGCTGTTCCGGGCTCAGGCCGATGCCGGAATCGCGAACCTCGAAGACCAGATCGTTGCCGCTGACGCTCGCCGACAAGCTGATACGGCCCGGCGCATCGGTGTACTTCGCGGCATTGGTCAGCAGATTGGTCAGCACTTGCGAAAGGCGAACCGGATCACCGTCGATGCCCTGATCGAAGCGCGCGCGCTGCACGTCGAGGCGATGGCCGCGGCTCTTGACCAGTGGGCCGGCGCTTTCCAGCGCAGCCTCGATCACGCTGTCGATCGAGACATGGTCTTTCTTCAGTTCCATCTTGCCGCGGGTGATCCGGGAGATGTCCAGCAGATCGTCGAGCAGCCGCGCCATGTGCTGCACCTGGCGCTGGATGATCGAAGTGCTGACGGTGATTTCGCGGCTGCCGATGCTGGGCAGCGACAGCACTTCCGCCGCGTTGCGGATCGGCGACAGCGGGTTGCGCAGCTCGTGGGCGAGAGTGGCCAGGAACTCGTCCTTGCGGCGATCGGCCTCATGCAGTGCCATCAAGGTCTGCTTGCGCTCGGTGGCGTCGCGTAAGTAGATGCTGATGCCGCCCGGCGTCGTCGGATAGACCGAGACCTCGAACCCGCGACTCCAGGGCTCGTAGTAGTAATCGAACACGGCGGCGGTGCGCTCATCCATCGCACCACGCACGGCGACGGCATACACCTTGTCATCGAGCGCCGGATACAGTGTCCAGAAATGGCCGCCCAGCAGATCGGCGCGCTGCACGGCCAGCAGCTTTTCGGCGGCGCGATTGGCGTAGGTGATGGTCCATTGCG
>NZ_CAISIQ010000415.1 GCF_903885465.1 uncultured Nevskia sp. | reverse complement strand
GGGGCGCCCTTCCTTTTGGTGACTTTTCCTTGGGCGTTCAAGGAAAAGTTACCCGCGCGAAAGCGCGGAATAGTGCACCGAAGCCAGCAAACAACAACAAGGGCTGATCAAGCCGACAACGAACAAAACTGCCATCGAACTTGATTACGCAGACATCGCCCACCCCAAGCAGCTCATTGTCTCCAAGCTACGCTTCTTGCTATATCGAACCCAACCTCGAACAGCATAGGCACCAGCCCATGAAAGCACGCACCCTGATCCCCATCATCTTCTGCTTCCTTGCCGGCTTCTTAGACAATGCACAGGCCGGCGAGCAGATGGTCAAAGTTGCGCCCGATGTCGGCGGCGCCTGGCTGACACCCGACAGCGGCTGGGACGGCCGTACCGTGCTCATGCTGCATGGTTTCGCCGATGACATGGATGGCGTCGGCGACCTCGGCAAGCACCTCGCCCAGGCGATGGCTGCGAAAGGCATCGCAAGCTTGCGGATCAACTTTCGCGGCGAGGGCGATCGCCTGCGCACCCACATCGAATCCACCTTCCCGACGCGGTTGGCCGATACCGCGTCGGCCTACGCCTTCCTGCTGAAGCAGAAGGGTGTCGACGCCAAGCACATCGGCGTCTGGGGCTTCAGCCTCGGCGCCAGCACCGCGATCGAGACCGGCGGCAGCAAGCCGACGTGGTTCCGCGCGATGGCGATCTGGTCCAGCCCAGCTGGCGACCAGTTCGCGATGTGGCAACAGAGCGCGCCGGAGGTTGTCGAGAAAGCGCTGCGCGACGGCGAGGCCACCGAGGACGTGCCGGGCTGGAAGAAGATCACCACCAAGCGCGCGTTCTACGAAAGCTTCCGCGGCTTCGATATCGACCGCTCTCTGGCGAAATACCCCGGCGCCTTCCTCACCGTGCGCGGCTCGCAGGATCACCTGCCGCAGCACGATGCCGAGTTCCTGCGCATCGCCCCCGGCCAGCCCGCCGAAGCTGTGCTGATCGGCGGCGCCGATCACATCTTCCGCGTCTTCGATCCCGGTGCTCCACTCGCTCAGCGTGCGCAGGATGTCACGGTGGCGTGGTTCGTTCGCACGCTGTGATCACCCAGCTTGCGTAGGGCTTGAAAGCCGCAGGCGCATCCCGCCTTCCGTGACGTGCCGACCGACACACATGGCGGGATGCGCGGCCAAGAAGCTAGCCGCTTTCCCGCCCTACTCGGGTTGTTCCATTCGGAATAAGTGAAAATTAAATGATTGATCTTCTGCCCATTATTATTTTTGTTCTTTTCATCGCGTATGCAATATTGGCTGTCTTCTATCTTGTATCGGTTGGAAAATTTCTATCTTTCCTCAAAAAAACACATCCCGGTGTCTATGCAGATCTCGGGAGTCCTCATTTATTTTTTAACAATACTCCGAAAACTTTCTGGCGACTTATGAGGTATCTGCTCAAGCAAGAATACCTGTCGAGTGCAGATTCGATTGTCGTGAGTCGCGCCGGGATGATCAGGAGGATGCTTGTCGGGGCAGTCACTTTGTTTGGATCGATCCTTATTATTTTTATTTTGATGGTTCGGCAGGGAATAAACTCTAACTCCTGATTAGAGTTTATTGGGCCGGCGTAACTCGGGTAGGGTGGGAAAGCTGCAGGCGCATCCCGCCTTCTGCAACATGCCGACCGCGACACGCGGCGGGATGCGCGGCTAGAACGCTAGCGCTTTCATGCGCTGCCAAGGCTAAGCACGGTCCCGCACAGACGCCGCGTTGAATCTCCCGCAGAGTAGTGTCTCAAAGCGATACGTCTTGACCGCCGTTTACGGTGGCAAGAAAGCGTTCAGAAGCTGCCAGGCAAACCCAAGCCCTCCAGCCTTCGCTGTCCTCCACGACTGGAGGCAGGCCATCACGCAGCGACTGAGCGCTCCTGGAACGGTCATCGACCGTCCCTGACAACAAATCAATTTGTTGAATGGAGAAAGACATGAACAAGCCAACACGTGACCTGACACTCTCATCCGCCATTGCGCTCGCGATCAGTGGCGCGCTGGTGGCCGGCGTTGCCAATGCGCAGGTGGATGCACCGGTGGCGCCTGCGACTTCAGTGGCACCGGCGACGCCGGTTGCTCCGAACACGGCACCAACCGTCAATGCGGCACCCAACGCGGCGCCGACGACGACGGTTGCACCCACGGTCACGGTGCCGCCAGTCAGCGAGAAGCCGCCGGCTCCGGCGCCGAAGAAGGTTCTGCCGAAGCCGAAGGACAAGTAAAGGCGCTGGCAGTGAAGCGAGGTGGCTGAGCGTGCAAAGCTCAGCAGCACCTTGAACAAGTTGTCATGAAAAGCCCGGCCCTGTTGGCCGGGCTTTTTTGTTCAACCGCCCTTCGCCACCACCGGCCCCAAAGCCGGCACGCTGGCTGGGGGTCGGCGATAGCGCGTGGCCTGTTCGTAGGCGTAGGCATAGCCAACGATCTTCGCGTCATCCCAGGCGCGGCCAAGAATCTGCAGGCCGACGGGCAGGCCGTGGCCGAGGTAGCCACTCGGCACTGACAGCGCCGGCCATTGCAGGGTGCTGCCGACGAAGGTGAGGCTGCTGCCGAGGCCGGTGACGCCGCCTTTGGGGTTGGCTTCTTCGGTCATCAGCTGGGTGTTGCGATCGCCGTTGACCACCGGCAGCTGCGCCCAGGTCGGGAAGACCACGGCGTCGATCTTGTTGGCGTTCATCGCCTTGGTGAACGCGACTCGGTAGGCCTCTTCGACCTCCAGGCCCTTGATGGTTTCCTGATCGGTGGCGACCGGGCCGGCGGCGGCATCGGCTTCCAGTCGCACCTGGTGCAGTGGATGAGCGAGCTTGGAGGCGGCGATCGCTTCCATCGACGGATACGGGATGCCCGGATGCGCGGCGAGGTAGCGATTCATGTCGTCCTTGCGGCGCGCCGAGGTCTGCGGCGCGCGGGGCAGGGTTTCGATTTCTGGGACGGCGAACGGATCGACGATCACGGCACCCGCGGCCTTCAGTTCGGCGAGCGTCTTCTCGAAGTTCGCAAGGATGCGCGGATCGGTGTTCTTGGCGGTGAAGATCTGCCGCAGCACGCCAAGGCGTGCGCCCTTCAATGCATCTTTCTTCAGCACGGCGGTGTAGGTCTTGGCGATGTGGCCCTTGGCGCGCAAGGTCGCGGCGTCGGTGGGATCGATGCCGGCGATGGCGTCGAGCAGCAGGGCCATGTCGGTGACGTTGCGCGCCATCGGCCCAGCGGTGTCGCGGACGCTGTTGTTCGGCTGGATGCCGTCGCGGGACACCAGGCCAACGGTTGGCCGCATGCCAGCCAGCGCGTTATGGGCGGCGGGCATGCGCACGCTGCCGCCGGTATCGGTGCCGATGCCCACGGTCGCGAAGCTCGCCGCAATCGAAGCGCCGGTGCCGCCGGACGAGCCGCCGGTGGCGAACGCGGTGTTGTACGGATTGCGGGCGAAGCCGGGCAGTACCGAGTTGATGTTGTCGCCGCCGCCGTTGGTGAATTCCGACGTGGAGGCTTTGCCGAGGATGATGCCGCCCGCGGCCTTGATCTTCGCGACCAGGGTCGCGTCGCGCTTCGGCATCCAGTTCTTCCAGCCCTGGAAGCCGGAAGTGTTCGGCATGTCGTCGGCATCGATCACGTCCTTCACCAGCACCGGGATGCCGTGCAGCGCCCCCTTGAGCTTGCCGCTGGCCTTGAACGCGGCGTCGATGCGATCGGCTTCCTCCAAGGCTTTCGGATTGAGGTTGATGATCGAGTTCAGATACGGGCCTTGCTTGTCGTAGGCCTCGATGCGGGCCAGATACATCTCCACCACCTGGCGCGTGCTCAGCTCGCCCGAGCGATAAGCGGCCTGGATGTCGGCAATGCTGGCTTCCTCGATCTGCAGCGCATGGGCGGGTGCGCTGACGATCAGCGCGGCGGCGAGTACGGCGAGCAGGGACAGGCGGCGGTGACGCATCGAAGGTTCTCCAGATTAGCCGTGGGCGGTCTTCTGAAGAGGACGGCCTGCGTCGGCACGGACCCTACGTTCAGCTCAGGTAGGGGAGCGATCCCGCCCCGCGTCTGAATCAGTACGGCTCTTTCTAACGCCCTCAATCTGCATAGCCGTGGCCGTGTATCTGGAAAGCCACACACATGAACTACAGCCTGTCACGCCGCAAGTTGCTCGGCACCACTGCGGCCGCGACCGCCGCCGCATCGCTCGGTCGCTTTGGCCAAGCCTTCGCCGCTGCTGAAACGCCGGAGCGGCTGGTGCAGCGCTCCGTGGTCGAAATCGCGGCGATGATCCGCAGCAAGCAGGTCAGCGCCGTCGACGTGGTGAAGGCTTGCTACACGCGTATCGACCTGGTGAACCCGCGCATCAATGCGGTGGTGGCGCAGTGTCGCGAACGCGCCTTGGCCGAAGCTGCGGAAGCCGATGCGCTACTCGCCAGAGGCCAGATCAAGGGCCCGCTGCACGGCGTGCCGTTCACGGTGAAAGATTCCTTCGATACCGCCGGCGTGGTCAGCACCGGCGGCACGCTGGGCCGCAAGGACTTCGTGCCGGGCAAGGACGCCACCGTGGTCGCCCGCGTACGCGAGGCCGGCGCCATCCTGCTCGGCAAGACCAACACGCCGGAGTTCACGCTTGGCGGCGGTGCCCGCGAAACCTTCAATCTCCTGCACGGGCAGACCTACAACCCGTACGGCGAAGGCTATCTGTGCTCCGGCTCGTCCGGCGGCGCCGGTGCCATCGTCGCGGCGGCGGGCTCGTACTTCGACATCGGCTCCGACTACGGCGGCAGCATTCGCGGGCCTGCGTTCGCCAACGGCATCGCCGGTCTCAAGCCGACCTATGGCCGGGTGCCGCGCACCGGCCACATCGTCGGTTACGGCGGGCCGTTCGATAACTTCCAGGAGATCGGCCCGCTGACGCGCCGCGTGGCCGACATCGAACTGCTGCTGCCGATCATGATGGGCCAGGATTCGTCCGACGCCGCGATGGCACCGGTGCCGCTGGGTGCCTCGAAGGACGTCGATCTGAGCAAGCTGCGCGTCGCCTGGTACGACGACAACGGCAGCGTCAAGGTCAGCGGCGAAGTGCAGGCGATCATCAAGCAGTGCGTCGGCTACTTCCGCGCGCTGGGTTGCAAGGTGAAGGAAGACCGACCGCCGCGCTTCAAGGAACTGGCCGACACCCGCAGCGCGTTCTCCGGCGCCGATGGCCGCGCGTTCATGCGCCGCCTGCTGAAGAAGCACGGCACCACGCAGGCCTCGCCCGGTTTGAACATCAGCGGCGATGCCGTGGCCAGCGCCGAGTTCACGCGCCTCTGCGAAAAGATGGACGAGATCAAGAGCGAGCAGCTGGCCTGGTTCGAGCAGTACGACCTGATCCTCTGCCCGGTCACCTGGCGTGCGGTGCAGAAGGTGCCCACCGAATTCCTGAAGTCGCCGGAATGGGGCGCTGGCTACGGCGGCATGACCAGCGAATACAACACCACCGGCTGGCCCGCCGGCGTGGTGCGAGTGGGCACGTCGAAAGAATCCAAAGGTCTGCCGCTGGGCATCCACGTGGTGGCGCAGCCCTGGCGCGATGACGTGGTGCTGGCGGCAATGGCCCATATCGAAGCGCAGACCGGCGGCTGGATTTCGCCGCCGCTGTGAACGCCCCGCGAACCTCCTTCCCGAATCACGACGAGCCTGCCATGTCCAAGCCTGAAACCGCTGTGCCTGCCGTTGCCCATCACCCCGTTGCTCATGAAAGTTTCCCGGAGCCACGCAGCCGCCGCGAATTCCTCGGGCTGGCTCGCGCCGTCGCGGCGGCTTCGGCCACGGTCGCATCGGTAGCCGCACCGCGCGCGATCGCGGCGTCGACCGATATCAGCAACGAACTGATCTACATGTCGGCGACCAAGCTCGCCGGCCTGATCCGCGCCGGCAAGGTGTCGGCCAGCGAAGCGGTGGAGGCGTACATCGCCCGCCAGCTGAGCGTCAACGACATGCTCAACGCGGTGGTGATGAACAGCTACGCGCGGGCCCGTGCCGAAGCGAAGGCGGCGGACAAGGCTGCTGCGCGCGGCAACTGGATGGGCCCGCTGCATGGTGTGCCGATGACCATCAAGGATTCGCTCGATACCGAAGGCGTGATCACCACCGGCGCCACCTACGGCCGCCAGCAGTTCGTGCCGAAGAAGGATGCGACCGTCGTCGCCCGAGTTCGCAAGGCCGGTGCGATCCTGCTCGGCAAGACCAACACGCCGGAGTTCACCCTGGGCGGGCTCGGCGGCATCAGCGCCGCATCGAACCTGCTGTACGGCTCCTCGCACAACCCTTATGACCTGACGCGCAGCACGGCCGGTTCGTCCGGTGGCGCCGGTGCCATCGTCGCGGCGGGCGGCGCGGCTTTCGACATCGGCTCCGACTGGGGCGGCTCGATCCGCGGCCCGGCCCACAACAACGGCATCGCCGGCATCAAGCCGACGTCGGTGCGGGTGCCGCGCACCGGCCACATCGTCGACTACGGCGGCATCTTCGACCTCTGGCAACAGCTGGGGCCGATGACCCGTCGTGTCGAAGACCTGACGCTGATCACGCCGATCATCTCCGGCCCGGATTTCCATGACGCCTCCTGCGCGCCAGTGCCCTGGGTCGATCCGGCAACGGTGGATATCAAGAAGTTGAAGGTGGCGTTCTGCGTCGACAACGGAGCAACAGGGCAGGGTGCAACGGATGAGGACACGAAGAAGGTCGTGCGTCAGGTAGCCGCCTGGCTATCGGGCGCAACGACCTCAGTGACCGAAGCCGCACCCACCGACGTGTTGAAAACCTTGTCTGCCGCGCGCAGCAAGCTGTCCAGCGGTGATGGCTATGCCTATTACAAGCGCCTGGCCGAGAAGTGGCACACCGAAAACATCTCGCCGCAGCGCAAGGCCCAGCTGGTTGATCCGAAGGTGTTGAGCACCGCGGAGATGGTCGAAGCCTGGGAACAGCAGGACGAGTGCAAGTCGCGCCTGCTGGCCTGGATGAAGAACTACGACGTGTTCGTCTGCCCGGTTTCCGGCAAGCCGGCGCAGCCGATCGACGTGCCCGGCGGTGCCATGGGTGGCGGCGCTGGTGCTGGCGGCGGCTGGCCGTACACCGGCGTGTTCAATTCCACCGGCTGGCCGGTGGTCGTGGTCCGTGCCGGCAGTTCGGCGGACGGCAAGCTGCCGATCGGTGTGCAGATCGTCTGCGCACCCTGGCGCGAGGACATCTGCCTGGCGGTGGCCTCGTTCGTCGAGGCGCAGAGCGGGGGTTGGAAGCAGCCGCCGATTTAGCGGTCGCCAGTAGTTCGAGCCCCTGAAAACACTCGTCATGCCCGCGCAGGCGGGCATCCAGTTCTGGCCGTAGCACACCGCATCGCAACTGGATTCCCGCCTGCGCGGGAATGACGGGATCTTCTGTCCGTTCGACTCAAGAACACTCAGGGTCAGCCCGCAACGCCAAAGGTAGGGTGATGCCCCTGCGATCCGTTCCATGAACAGACTCCGCGCGCCGCGCGGCCCTGTACGCCAACGAACGAGCATTTCCATGGGATTGCCGCAGCTACCGCCCGCTACCGATCACGATCAACTTGAAAACCTGGGCCTGAGTCGCCGGCGTTTCCTCGCCGGCACCGCGGCGACCGGTGCGGCACTGGCCTTCGCGCCGATGCGCAGCGTGCAGGCTGCCGCTGGCGACGCGCTGACCTCGAAATCGGTCACCGAGATCGCGGCGATGATCGCTTCCAAGCAGGTCACTTCGGTGGACGTGGTCAAGGCCTGTTATGCGCGCATCGATGCGGTGAATCCCAAGCTCAACGCCGTGGTTGCCACCTGCCGCGAACGCGCGCTGGCGGAAGCGGCGGCGGCCGATGCGATGCTGGCCAGCGGCAAGTCGCTGGGCCCGCTGCACGGCGTGCCGTTCACGATCAAGGATTCCTTCGATACCGCCGGTGTCGTTTCCACCGGCGGCACCCTGGGCCGCAAGGACTTCGTGCCGGGCAAGGATGCGACCGTCGTTGCCCGGGTCCGCGCCGCTGGCGGCATCCTGCTCGGCAAGACCAACACACCGGAGTTCACGCTCGGCGGCGGTGCCCGTGGCACCTACAACCTGATCCACGGCCAGACCTTCAACCCCTACAACGTGGCCTACACGCCGTCCGGCTCGTCCGGTGGCGCCGGTGCCATTGTCGCGGCGGGTGGTGCCTATTTCGACATCGGCTCCGACTACGGCGGTTCGATCCGCGGCCCGGCCTTCGTCAACGGCATTGCCGGCATCAAGCCGACCCTCGGCCGCGTGCCGCGCACCGGCCACATCGTCGGCTACGGCGGTGCTTACGACTTCTTCCAGGAGACCGGCCCGCTGGCGCGCCGGGTCGAAGATCTGAGCCTGCTGATGAGCCTGCTCAACGGTCCGGATTTCTCCGATGCGACGATGGCGCCGGTGCCGATCGGCGATCCGGCCAAGGTCAATCTGAAATCGCTGCGCGTCGCCTGGTACACCAGCAACGGCACCATCGATGCGTCTTCGGAAACGCAGGCGCTGGTCAAGCAGTGCGTCGCCTATTTCACGGCGCTGGGCTGCACGGTGAAGCAGGACCAGCCGCCGAAGATGCGCCAGCTCTGGGAGATCCGGCAGAAGTACGAAAACGCCGATGACCGCGCCCACATCCGCGCGCTGCTCAAGAAGCACGGCACCACCCAGGCTTCGCCGGGTTTGCGGCTCGATGGTGAAGAAGTGCCGAGTGCCGATTTCACCCGTCTGCTCGAAGAGATGGATGCGATCAAGAGCGAGCAGCTGGCCTGGGTCGAAGGCTATGACCTGATCATCTGCCCGGCCGCCAATACCGCGCCGCAGAAGATTCCCGCCGAATTCACCCGGCCGCCGAATTCACCGGCTGCGGCCGGCGGTGGCTACACCAGCCAGTACAACACCAACGGCTGGCCGGCTGGTGTGGTTCGCGCCGGTACCTCCAAGGACGAACCGGGTATGCCGCTCGGCATCCAGATCGTCGGCCAGCCCTGGCGCGATGACGTCGTGCTGGCAGCGATGGCGCATGTCGAGAAGCAGACCGGCGGCTGGCAGCTGCCCCCCATCTGAACCCTGAGAACGCCCGATCATGAACATGCCGAAGCAGGTTTCAGAAATGCTCGCCGCGCCGGCTGATGCCGATCAACCGACGACCCGTCAATTCAGCCGCCGCGATCTGCTGGCCGTGGTTCGCGCGGCTGCAGTGGCGCCGGTTGTCGCCGCACCGGTGATTGTGCAAGCCGTATCGACCGACACCAGCAACGAATTGATCTACATGTCGGCGACCAAGCTCGCCGGCCTGATCCGCGCCGGCAAGGTGTCGGCCAGCGAAGCGGTCGAGGCTTATATCGCGCGCCAGTTGTCGGTGAACGACGAGCTGAACGCGGTTGTGATGAACAGCTACGCCCGCGCTCGCAAGGAAGCGGCGGCTGCCGACAAGGCCGGTGCGCGCGGCGACTGGATGGGCCCGCTGCACGGCGTGCCGATGACGATCAAAGATTCGCTCGATACCGAAGGCGTGATCACCACGGGTGCCACCTATGGCCGTCAGCAGTACATGCCCAAGCAGGACGCCACCGTCGTCGCTCGCGTCCGCAAGGCCGGGGCGATTCTGCTCGGCAAGACCAACACGCCGGAGTTCACACTCGGCGGTCTGGCCGGCATCAATGCCGCGTCGAACCTGCTCTATGGCTCTTCGCACAACCCCTATGACCTGACCCGCTCCACCTCCGGCTCGTCCGGCGGTGCCGGCGCCATCGTCGCGGCTGGTGGTGCGGCTTTCGACATCGGCTCCGACTGGGGCGGTTCGATTCGCGGCCCGGCGCACAACAACGGCATCGCCGGCATCAAGCCGACTTCGATCCGCGTGCCGCGCACCGGCCACATCGTCGATTACGGCGGTCTGTTCGATCTCTGGCAGCAGCTGGGGCCGATGACGCGGCGAGTCGAAGACCTCAGCCTGATCACGCCGATCATCTCCGGCCCGGATTACCGCGATGCTTCCTGCGCCCCGGTGCCCTGGGCTGATCCAGCCGCGGTCAACCTGAAGAAGCTCAAGGTCGCGTTCTTCGCCAGCAACGGCGTCAGCGAGACCGATGACGACGTCAAGAACACCGTGATCCAGGCCGCGAAGTGGATGGAAGGCATTGCCAGCAGCGTTACCGAGGATCTGCCGAAAGCGATCCTGCAGGACCTCTACGACGCCCGCACCAAGCTGACCAATGCCGATGGCTGGGCGTTCTACAAGCGCATGGCCGCGAAGTGGGGCACGCAGAACTTTTCGCCGTCGGTCACCGAGCGGATGAAGACCCTGGTGCCGATCTCGACCGCCGACACCGTCGCGGCCTGGGATGCGGCCGACGACGCCAAATCGCGGATGCTCGGCTGGATCCAGAAGTACGACGTGCTGCTTTGCCCGGTGGCCGGCAAGGCCGCCGAAGTGATCGATCGCCCGGCTTCGGCGGCGCGTCCGAACGCCTACACCTGGAGCTACACCGGCGCGTTCAATTCGACCGGCTGGCCGGTGGTCGTGGTCCGCTGCGGCACCTCGGCGGACGGCAAGCTGCCGATCGGCATCCAGATCGTCGCCGCGCCCTGGCGCGAGGACATCTGCCTGGCGGTCGCCAGCTTTCTGGAAAGCAAGTCCGGCGGCTGGAAGAAGCCCCCGATCTGAGTGCGGCCCTTGACCACCCAGCGTGTCACGGCCGGTGCCCGTATTCGTAAGGCCCGGCCGCTTCGATCCCGACAGGAGTGCAGCAGCATGTGGAGTGGTCAGTTGATGCGGCTTCGCCTGAGTGCCGTGATGCTGAGCCTCGCGGCCGGCTCGGCGAGCGCGCAGACCGCTGGCAGCGCTGCGGCAAGCTTCCCGGTCGAGGAAATCTCGATCGCCAGCCTGCAGGCTGCGTACAAGGCCGGCAGCGCGACGGCGGTTGAAGTCGTCCAGGCCTCGCTGGATCGCATCGCCGCTTACGACAAGCAGGGCCCGCTGCTCAACAGCTTCATCAATCTCAATCCGAACGCCTTGGCGGAAGCGGCGGCGCTCGATGCCAGGCTGAAAGCCGGTGGCCCGCTCGGCGCGCTGCACGGCGTGCCGGTGGTGGTCAAGGACAATATCGACGTTGCCGGCCTGCCGATGACCTCCGGCTTTCAGGGCTGGAAGCATTACCTGCCGCCGACGGATGCACCGATGGTGGCGAAGCTGCGCGCGGCCGGCGCGATCATCATCGGCAAGGCTTCGTTGTCCGAGTTCGCGCGCGGTGGCGGCGACAACATCAACTCGGTGCTCTCGGGCTTCGCTCGCAATCCCTACAACACCGCGTTCGCCACCGGTGGCTCCTCCGGCGGCACTGGCGCCAGCATCGCTGCGAGCTTCGGCGTGGTCGGCATCGGCACCGATACCGGCGGCAGCGTGCGCATGCCGGCGGCCCATAACGCGCTGGCCGGATTGCGGCCGACCGTGGGTCTGGTCTCGCGCACCGGCGTCGTGCCGCTGGACAGCATTCGCGACACCGCCGGGCCGATGGCGCGCTCGGTGGCCGACATGGCGATCCTGCTCGATGTCATCGCCGGAGCCGATCCGGCCGACGCCGCAACCGCGCGCAGCAAGGGCCATATCCCGCCGAGCTATGCGGCACTGCTGAAGCCCGATGCGCTGAAAGGCGTGCGCCTCGGCGTGCTGCGCCAGGTGTTCAACGCCAAGCTCGCCGACCCACGCGTCATCGCCCATTTCGAGCAGACCATCGCCGAGCTGAAAGCGGCTGGCGCGACCATCATCGATCCGCTGACCGTGCCCGAGCTGGACACGATTCCGCGGCCGTCGCAGACGCCGGCGCAGTTCAAGGCCGATCTCAGCTACTGGATTTCCAAGCATCCGGGCGTGCCGTATCCGTCGATGCAGCAGATCGCCGATTCCAAGCTCGTGCATCCGCTGCATCAGGTCGGCATGGAAGTCGCGGCTGCCGCGAAACCGGTCGCCGAAGATGCCGACACGATCGAAGGCGCGAAGGGCGAGCAGGGCTATCGCGACGGGTTCACCAAGGCGATGAACGCCGCGAAAGTCGATGCCCTGGTGTTCCCGACCTGGGCGCAGCTGCCGGCGATCAATGGCGATCGCAACACGCAGCTGATCGACGAACCGAAGCCGGCGCCGAATGCCGGCCCGACCGCACTCGGCAGCAGCCTGACCTTCGTCGGCAGCGCGCTGCAGTGGCCGGCGCTGTCGGTGCCCAGCGGCTATCTCGGCGAAGGCTTGCCAGTGGGTCTACAGATCCTCGGCCGCGCCTGGGACGAAGCCAAGATCATCAACTACGCCTACGCCTACGAGCAGGCCACGCACTACCGTCGGCCACCGCCGACGGTGCCGCCGCTGGCCTCTTCGTTGGCCAGCCGCTTCATCGGCACCTGGACGCTGGTGCGCATCGACGAGCGCGATGCGGCCGGCAACATCAAGCCATCGGCACGCGGCCCGTCGACCGGGCAGCTGATCTATGGCGCCAACGGAAGACTATCGGTGCAGATCATGAAACTCGGCCGTCCCGTGCTGGCCTCCGGAATGATGAACAAGGCCAGCGAGGCGGAACTGAAAGGCGTCGTCGACGGTTACAGCTCCTACTTCGGCACCTGGGAACTGCTGCCGGCCGAAGGCTGCGTGGTGCACGTGCAGGACGGCAATCTTCTGCCCAACAGCATCGGCCAGCGCGCCAAGCGCTACTACGGTTTCGATGCCGCCGGTCGCTTGTCGCTGACCACACCGCCGCGCGGCGAGGCAGGCCGTGAAACCTCGCAGATCCTGATCTGGGAGCGCATATCGTGAAAACCCCATTCAAGCTGGTCATCGGCACGCTGGTGATCGCCACCGTCGCCGGCCTGACCGCGCCGCGCTGGCTGCCGCTGCTGCACGGCGCGAAGAAGCCGGCGGAAGTCGCCGCCGGCGCAGACGCCAAGAAGAACGGCGAGGGCAAGGCCAAGGGTGAAGGCAAGGCCAAGGGCGAGGGCGGCCGTGCGCCGCAGAAAGTCAGCACCCTGCTGATCAAGCCGGAACCGTTCACCGAAACCCTCAGCGCCACCGGCTCGCTGCTGGCCGATGAAGGGGTCGAGCTGCAAGCCGAGATCACTGGCAAGATCGCCGCGATCCGCTTCCGCGAAGGTTCCAAGGTCAGCCGCGGTGAACTGCTGGTCAAGCTCAACGATTCCGATCTGCGTGCCCAGCGCGAGCTGGCCAAGCACAACCTGGAACTGGCGGTGCTGCGCGAGCAGCGGGTCGGCCAGCTGGTCAAGGAAGGCATCGTCACCGCGTCCGACTACGACACCGCGAAGTACGAGGTGTCGGCGCGCATCGATCAGATCTCGATCATCGATGCCCAGATCGAAAAGACCGAAGTGCGCGCGCCGTTCGATGGCGTGGTCGGCCTGCGCTATGTCAGCGAAGGCAGCTATGTCAGCGCCACCACGCGGGTCGCGACCCTGCAGCAGATCGATCGCCTGAAGGTCAATTTCTCGGTGCCGGAGAAGTACGCCGGCCGGGTCAAGGTGGGCAGTGCGATCAGCTTCGCGATCGTCGGCAGCGATCGCCGCTTCAAGGGTTCGATCTACGCCTTCGATCCGCGCATCGATGCCGGCACGCGCACCG
>NZ_CAISIQ010000414.1 GCF_903885465.1 uncultured Nevskia sp. | reverse complement strand
TTGGCATCGGCATCGACTATCAACGACTCGATCGTCCGACCGCCGATGCCGGCCAGCTGTCCGCCGTTGGCGATGCCGAGCGGCAGCGTTTCCTCGCCGGGCTGGTTGATGTCGAACAGGACCGCGCCATTGCCGCGCTGACCAGTGCCAAGCGAGCTGCAGCACGCGCTGCCGGGCTCGCTGATCACTCGGCAAGCTCAGACTGGCAAGTCGTCGATGGCGCGGTGCCGCGTGCTGCGGCGCCGGTCGGTGCGGTGCTGGTTCGCCATGCTGGTGCCGATCACGCCGTTGCGCTGCATCTCGGGCCGAACGAAGTGTTCGCGCTATCACTGCTTTCGCTGTCAGCCAGCAGCGGCCCTCGCGCCGCTGTGGCCTAGATTCTGCTGCGCACTACTCCAACACCCCTGCTGTCAAACACATACGGATTCAAGGCGGACCTCAAATGACCACCAAGACCCTCTTCATCGGCATGGACGGCTGCACGTTCACCGTGCTGAACGAAATGACCCGCGACCTTCCCGGCGAAGGCATCACCATGCCGTTCCTGTCCGGCCTGATGGCCAAAGGTTCGCGCGCCAATCTGCGTTCCACGCCGAACCCGCTGACGCCGCCGGCCTGGACCTCGATCATGACCGGCCGCGGCCCTGGCCAGCATGGCGTGTTCGACTTCATCCGCGCCGAGGACAAGGGCGGCGAGGTCTACTGGACCTTGTACGACTCCCGCGATGTCGATTCGGAAATGATCTGGTCGATCGCCAGCCGTCAGGGCAAGTCGATCGCCGCGCTGAACTTCCCGCTGACCGCGCCGCCGCCGAAGCACGTCAATGGTTCGATCGTGCCGGGCTTCATTCCGGCCAAGCATCTGCGCCGCAATTCGACGCCAGGCCTGTTTGAGCGCCTCAAGGAAGCGATTCCGGGCTTCGATGCCAAGGAACTGGCCTGGGACTTCGACAACGAGAAGCAGGCGCTCGAAGTGCTCAACGACAACGACATGGAACAGTGGGTGCGCTATCACCTGCCGCGTGAAGAGCAGTGGTTCAACATCGCCGAATACATCCTGCAGAACGATGCACCGGATCTGATGGCGGTAATGTTCGACGGCACCGACAAGATCCAGCATCAGGCCTGGCAGTTCGTCGACCCGGCGCTGGTGCCGGCCGAGCGCACTGAGTTCTACAACCGCATGCGCGCCGTCTGCCGCGAGTACTTCGCCAACGTCGATCGCTACATCGAAAAGCTGGTGACCATGGCTGGCCCGGAATGCCAGGTGTTCTTCGCCTCCGATCATGGCTTCACCGCTACCGTCGAGACGCTGCGCATCAATGCCTTCCTCGAAGATCTGGGTTATCTGAAGTGGGCGGTGAATGACGGTAGTGAGCAGGCGATCCGTCGCGAAGCCAGCGACTTCGCCAATCTCGACTGGGCCAACACCACGGCCTATTGCCGCACGCCATCGTCGAACGGCATCCACATCCGCGTCTCGACCAAGCCGGGCGAGCCGGGCATCCAGCAGGCCGACTACATTCCGTTCCGCGACAAGCTGATCGAGGATCTGAAGACCCTGCGCAACGACGACGGCGAGCCAGTGATCGTCGACGTGCTGAAGCGCGAGGAATGGTTCCCGGGCCAGCACATGGAACGCGCCTGCGATCTCACGCTGGTGCTGCGCGACAACGGTTTCGTGTCGATCCGCAATCTGAAGCCGGTGGTGGTCAAGCGTCCGAGCCCGGCCGGCACCCATCACCCGGATGGCATCTTCATGGCGTACGGCAAAGGCATTGCCGCCAATGGTCAGGTCGATCGCCTCGACATCCGCGACGTCTGCCCGACCCTGCTCTACAGCCTGGGCCTGCCGGTGCCGAGCGACTTCGAGGGCAAGGCCGCCGAACCGTTCTTCACCGCCAACTGGCTGGCCGAGCACCCGGTCAAGATCGGCAAGCCGACCATCGGTGCCGGCGAGAAAGCCAAGGCCGAAGACATGGACGAAGAAGAAAAGCGCCAGATCATCGAGCAGCTGCAGATGCTCGGTTACATGGAATAACCGAGCAGAATCTTCCGTGACGCTCGCTGAGAGAATGATGACCAAGCAAGAGGGCCTGTCGGCCTCGGAGCTGCTCGATTTTGGTGTCTGCATCGACGACGGCAACAACAAGGTGTTCGAGTTCCGCTTCGAGCGGCCGGCAATGATCCATGGCCATCGACTGAAGGCTTGCTCGATGGGAGCCTTCGGCTTCTATAACGCGGCCGGGCTGGCAAGCGCCTATCGAACCCAGTTCGGCCGCTATTCGCAGGTCGGTGAGTCGACGATCGTCGGCCCGCCGGAGCACCCGATGGATATGTTCAGCACCCATCCGTTCGCGTTTTCGCGGCCGTCGCACATGCCGAAGATGTACCAGATGAAGGACTTCGCCCGGCTGTCGCCGGATGCGGATGCCGGGCCGTCCTGGGCGGATCACGCAGCACCGACCGAAACCGTGATCGGCCACGAGGCTTACATCGGCGCCGGCAGTTTCGTGAGGCGCGGCGTGACCGTCGGAATCGGTGCCGTGGTCGGTGCGCGGAGCGTCGTCACCCGCGATGTGCCGCCGTATGCAATCGTCGCCGGCTCACCAGCCAAGGTTCTGCGCTATCGCTTTCCGGATGCCACCATCGAGCGCTTTCTGAAGCTCAAATGGTGGGATTACGATCTCGCGCCGATCAAGCGCGAAATCAATTTCGCCGATGTCGAGCGCTCGCTCGATCTGCTCGAGAGCAAGGTCGCCGACGGCGCCTTGGCCAAGCTGGTCCCTGATACCTTCATGGTCAGCAGTGTCGGCAACCGCTACACGCTCGAGCAACTGGCTTCACCGCTCTACTAGAAATCAAACCTGAAAAATGTCCGATACCCACGACAACTACGTCAAACAGCTCATCGTTCTCCTTGAGGATTTCACCCAGGACTGGGATCACGAGTTCGAGGGCCGCATGGATCCCAATACCCGGCTGCTCGGCGATCTCGGTTTCGAGTCGATCGACATCATCCAGCTGGTGGTCGCGATCGAGGAAGACATCTCGAAGAAGAAGGTGCCGTTCGAGAAGCTGCTGATGAAGGACGGCCGCTATGTCGACGATCTGAGCATTGGCCAAATCGCCGATTTCCTCGTCGGTTTCGTCTGAATCAGCGGCTAACCGAAGCCTTCACTTCGACCAGCGTTCGACGCACAAAAAGAAGCCCGGACACTTGCGTGTCCGGGCTTCTTCCGTTTGACGCCTGAGCGTCAAGCGATGCCGATTTTTACTTCGCCCGGCTGGTAGCGTCCGCGACGCCGCAGGCGGTGAGCGACACGCGCTGCTGGCGGTCGATCAAACCTGCCGCTTCGTAGTCACGTGCCAGTTTGGCCACGCACACACCGTAGCTGCGCGGGCTGCCCGTCGCCAGGCAGTCTTCAACCGCCGGCAGCACCAGCGCGCCATTAGCCAGAGCACCCGGTACCGTCGACACGCACTGGCCAAGGGCCACCGGCTCGGCCTTCCAGCCGATGTCGAACATCAGCGCTGGCGTCAGGTCGAGGTTGCGGCTCGCCATCAGCGTCGGCGTGATTGCCGGCTCCATCAGCAGGTTCGGCGTTGCCACCGTGTCGAAGTGCGAGATCGACGAACCCGGCTGCGTCACACCCGGGGCATAGAGACGGACGAAGCCTTCCGATGCACCGGCGCGGCGCGTCTTGTCCGAGAAGAACTGCGCGCTGACACCCGGCAGTGCAGCCCGGATATCGGCACCATCCTCGAACGAGATGCCCAGTGTCGTGATGGTCAGCGTAGGATCCGCACCGCCCAGCCCGATTGCACCCGCACCCGGCGCGTTGTTGGCGATCAGCAGGGCAACAGCACCCGCAGCCTGAGCATTCGCTGCCTTGACAGCGAAGCCGCAGCTGCCACGGTCAGCAAGCACAACCTTGCCGCGCACGTTGTTGATCAGCGGTCCGCAAGCATCGCTGGCGTTCGGCGTGCCGTCATTGTCGATGGCGGCGACGATCGAACCCACTTTCATGCTCGGCGACGGTGGCGCACCGAATGACGCCGTACCGAAGTCCAGTTCACGCGACAGCTTGCCGCTGACTCGCAGACCTTCATACGGGCCCAGCACGCCCGCCGATCCTGCCGTCACCTTCGGGCCATCCCAGACCACGCGGCCGGTGTTGACGCCGGAGAACAGCCGTTCGTCCGTAGTCATCACATCCCACTTCTTGTTGAGATCGAGATCCCGGGTGTTGGCCGTGTAGACGTCCGGCACATCGACCAGAAGAGTGCCATCAGTCTCGTCGACGAAGTTCTGAAAGCCGAGACCATGCGCAACTTCGTGCATGAAGGTGTTCAGGAAGTCGATCGCGCCCGGCGGCGGTGCATTGTCCAAACCGTAATAGAAGCCCGGCCCTGGAATGCAATCCGCCTGTCCGACGGCACCGTTGAAGTTGGCAACGATGTCGGCATAGCCCGGATCGAGATCTTCACCGGCAATGGCATCGGCAATCGCACCGCCGTACCAGTGACCCGCCAAAGGCGCGTTCGCGAAGTCCGAAAACACCGAGATGGCACCAGCCTGAGCAAGCGTGCCACCAGCGGCCGTACAGGTCAGGCGCGCAAACGAGCCCTGAACGATGACAGGAACGTTGCTCTTCAGCACGCTGCCCCACAAGGTCAGTGCCCGGTCATAGGCGATCAGGCGCTGCTCGCCAAGCGTGGTGCCGGCATTGCCGCCGACCGGCGTCGCCGGCGTCGGATCATTGAAGCCGACACCCGGGTCGTCGACATTGAACAGCACCAGCTGAGCCGCACTGAGCGGCAGCGCGAACAGTGCAGTACCCACGGATGCCGCAAGAATCAGTTTCTTGATCACAGGGCTTACTCCGTCGGCAGCGCGGCGCTGGCGCCGTGCTCCATGTCGAGCTGCTGGTGGTGGCTGATGATGTTCCCGTTGGCATCGCGAGTGGCTTCGATGCTG
>NZ_CAISIQ010000413.1 GCF_903885465.1 uncultured Nevskia sp. | reverse complement strand
GCCTTCCTGCTCGCGGCCTGGATCTTCATCAACGTCCACCACTACTTTCTCGATAGCGTGGTCTGGCGCAAGGGCAACCCGGAAACCGGCAAGTACTTGTTCCGTTGAGCCGCGCGGTCATTCCGGCTACCGGATCGTCGCTGGCTTCGCGGATGTGGGCGGTGTAATTTCCTGATTCCGCGGCACCAGGTTCGATTCGTGGCAACCAATTTCCAGCCGTCCCCTCTGCCGGCACCACCGATCACCACCTTCATCGGCGGCTTGCCGCGCCGTTTGATCAATGACGGTCTGCTGACCGAGGAGCAGGCGCGCGAGGCGCAGACCAAGGCGGCCAGAACCGGTTCGCATTTCGTGTCGGTGGTGGTCGAAGCAAAGTGGATTCAGGCGACGCGGCTCGCCGAGATCGCCAGCATCGAGTTCGGCACCCCGCTGATCGATCTCGGTTCGATCACCGTCGACGCCAGCATCGCCCGCGAAATCAGCGAAAAGCTGATGCGCAAATACCACGTACTGCCGATTTACAAGCGCGACCGTCGGTTGTTCGTGGCGTTGTCCGATCCAACCCGTCTGCAGGCGCTCGACGAGGTCAAGTTCGCGACCGGCTACCAGGTCGAGGGCATCCTCGTCGAAGAGGACAAGCTGGCCAAAGGCATCGACGCTGCCGTTGCCGCCGTGCAGGCCACGGCACTGCAGGGCGGCGACGAGGATCTGGAAAACCTCGAGATCGAAGGCGGCGAAACCGATCCGGGTGCCGACACCGGCGGCGGTACCGATGCCGACGATGCGCCGATCATCCGCTACGTCAACAAGGTGCTGATCGATGCCATCAACCGCGGCGCCTCGGACATCCATTTCGAACCCTACGAAAAGAAGTACCGCATCCGCTACCGGGTCGACGGCGAGTTGAAGGAAATCGCCACGCCGCCGGTGCAGATGGGTGGCCGTCTGGCCGCGCGTCTGAAAGTGATGTCGCGGCTCGATCTGGCCGAGCGCCGGGTGCCGCAGGATGGCCGCATCAAGCTGAAGCTGTCGGCCAACAAGGCGATCGACTTCCGCGTCTCCACCTGCCCGACGATGTGGGGCGAAAAAGTGGTGATGCGTATTCTCGATGCCTCGAGCGCGATGCTCGGCATCGACGCGCTCGGCTACGAACCGGACCAGAAGGAGCTGTACCTGAAGGCGCTGGCCAAGCCGCAGGGCATGATCCTGGTCACCGGCCCGACCGGCTCCGGCAAGACCGTGTCGCTATACACCGGCCTGAATATCCTCAACGACGACAACACCAATATCTCGACCGCCGAAGACCCCTGCGAAATCAATCTGCCGGGCGTCAACCAGGTCAACGTCAACGTCAAGCAGGGCCTGACCTTCGCCGTCGCGCTGAAGGCTTTCCTGCGCCAGGACCCGGACGTGATCATGGTCGGCGAGGTACGTGATCTGGAAACTGCCGAGATCGCGATCAAGGCCGCGCAGACCGGCCATCTGGTGCTGTCGACCCTGCACACCAACGATGCGCCCCAGACCTTGACCCGCCTGCTGAACATGGGCGTGCCGGCCTACAACGTCGCCAGCTGCGTGACCCTGATCATCGCCCAGCGTCTCGCCCGCAAGCTGTGCAAGCACTGCCGCAAGACCGATCTGGTGCCCAAGGAAGAACTGCTGCGCGAAGGCTTCAGCGCCGAACAGATCGCTGCACCCGGGTTCACGATCTACAAGGCCCAGGGCTGCGATCAGTGCAATAGCGGCTACAAGGGCCGCACTGGCCTCTATCAGGTGATGCCGGTCACCGAAGCGATATCGCGGGTGATCATGGAAGGCGGCAACGCCATCGACATCGCCGACCAGGCCGCGCGTGAAGGCGTGCGCACGCTCCGCCAATCGGCTCTGCGCAAGGTGCTGGACGGCACCATCGACCTTACCGAAGCAAACCGCGTCACCGTCGATTAGCAGTATTCTTTTCGCGGCGACGCAGCACCCTCGTCAGTCGATCGGAATCAATCATGGCCGTAGCCAGCACTTTGGTGAAGGACGCAAGCTTTGCGTGGGAAGGTCGTGACCGCAAGGGCACGATGGTCAAGGGTGTGACCGACGGCCCTAGCGAAGCCCACATCAAGCTGCAGCTGCGCAAGCAGGGCATCAACCCGATCCGGGTTCGGAAGAAATCGGCGCTATTCGGAAAGCGCAAGAAACCGATCAAGGGTCAGGATATCGCCGTGTTCAGCCGCCAGCTGGCGACGATGATGTCGGCCGGCGTACCGCTGGTGCAGTCACTGGAAATCGTCGGCCGCGGCCATGCCAATCCGTCGATGGGCGAAATGGTGCTCGGCATCAAGGGCACCATCGAAGGTGGTGCCACCCTGGCCGAATCGCTGGCCAAATACCCGCGCCATTTCGATGACTTGTTCGTCAACCTGGTCGACGCCGGCGAGCGCTCGGGCGCTTTGGAAGCGCTGCTCGACAAGATCGCCACCTACAAGGAAAAGACCGAGACGCTGAAGAAGAAGGTCAAGAAGGCGATGACTTATCCGGCGGCGGTGATCGCCGTCGCGGTGATCGTCACCACCATCCTGCTGTACTTTGTGGTTCCGCAGTTCGCGGCGTTGTTCAAAGGTTTCGGCGCCGACCTGCCCGCACTCACCCAAATGGTGGTCTCGATGTCCGAGTTCATCCAAGCCGACTGGTGGGTGGTTCTACTGATCATTCTCGGGACCTTCTTCGGCCTGCGGGAAGCACATATCCGCTCGCCCAAGGTCCGCCGCTTCACCGATCGCATGTTGCTGAAGCTACCGGTGGTTGGCGACATCCTCTACAAGTCCGCCGTTGCTCGTTATGCCCGCACCCTGTCGACGATGTTCGCCGCCGGCGTGCCGCTGGTCGAAGCGATGGATTCGGTCGCCAAGGCTGCCGGCAACATCGTGTTCACCGAAGCGATCATGCAGATGCGTGATCAGGTGTCGACCGGTCAGCAACTGCAGCTGACGATGCAGCAGACCGGCCTGTTCCCGGCGATGGCGGTGCAGATGGTCGCCATCGGCGAGGAATCCGGCTCGCTCGATCACATGTGCGCGAAGCTCGCGGATTTCTACGAGGAAGAAGTCGACGCCCTGGTCGACAACCTCACCGCGCTGCTCGAGCCGATGATCATGGTCGTGCTCGGCGTTCTGGTCGGCGGTCTGGTGGTCGCCATGTATCTGCCGATCTTCAAGATCGGTGCAGCGATCTGATTGGCCTTAATTCTGTCCTCATTATCGGCCCCCAAGCTGCAGGAGCAGCACGCACTTGTGCTGCCAACCCCTGGGAATTTTCGATGAACAAGATCATTGCTGCCGTTGCCCTGTCGACCAGTTTCCTCGCCGCCGGTCTCGCCTCCGCCGCTGCGCCGCCCGCCAAGGCCAAAGCTACAGCTGAAGCCACGACGGATGCCAAGGCCGCCGCCAAGACCAAGCACGCGCACAAGGCTCACAAGACCGCCAAGCACACGACCCCGAAAAAGACCCTGGGCTGAGCCATCGCGGCGTAAACGGACCTGGGTCCGGACGCGCCAGCCAGAGTCTCGTCGTGCAGACAAGGCCGGAAAGCCCCCGCTTTCCGGCTTTCTTGCGTTCAGGCAGATTGGCTCAGATCGGATAGATGATCGAGTTCGGAATCATCTCGCTGTCGTAGATCACCAGCCGCGAGGCGAACTTGAAGCCGGCTTCGGTGCGCACCACTTCGTCGATGGTGCGGCCGACGTTGTAGACCGTGCTCAGTCCCGACAGCTTGGTGCGAAACACCGCGTAGTTCGCTTCGGCATGGATGCGCCCGGCTTCGAGCTTGCGGATCACCGGCGTGCCGACGACATGGCGCTGGTAGTAGGGATCGTGGAACAGCGTTTCCTGGATGCCGTAGACGCGGTCCTTGAGCATGCCCTTGCTTTCGAAGCTCAAGGTGGCCAGAGGAAAGCCGCGATCGTAGTTCTCGCGCGGCTGCAGGCGATAGCTGCAGTCCTCGATGAAGAACTCCGGCCAACTGTCCCAGCGACCGGAATCGACGGCGATCGCGTAGTCGGAATAAAGCTGGTTCAGCGCCATCCAGTCCTCGAAACTCATGCCGTTCACGACTCCATGACCTCGCGCCAGTAGCGGTACATGCCGCGGATCAGGGTTTCGGTGACCATGTGATCGGTGTTCGCAACTTCATCGCCGCCGAGTTCGACCAGCGTGCGATGGCCCGGCTTGGCCTCGAAGGTTTCCTGCGAGAACTCGATCACTTCGCCGTCGTCGGCCGATACGAAACCGGCCGGCCCGAACAGATTGGCCTGACGCAGGCGGCGCTGGGTCATCTCCGGCGTGTCGTCCTCGAAGCCGAAGTGCGTCCAGACGAAATCGAAGTGGCCGTGGCCGTCGGGAATGATCTGCCGGGTCGAAACACTGTTCACCTGCTGCTGCAGGATCACGCTCGGGAACAGCGTGGTCATCACCGCCGTCGGCCCGTTCCACCACGGCTCGGGAACGATGTCGAGGAAGCGCGGATCGTGCAGGTTCATGGTCTGCTTGAAGCTCGACACCCGCGAGACCTCGGACACCGTGCCGGCATTCCCGCGCGTCGAGATCATCGCCGCATGGCGGCCCTTGGCGTCCATCACCATCTGCGATTGGTTGTCGGCGCGCCACAGGCCGAAGACCACGAACCAGGTGTGCAGCAGGCCAGGGTGGTACGGATCCTTGATGTTTTCCTGCATGAGCTTCCAGTTGCCCGGAATGCGCTGGCGGTTGTAGCCGAGAACATGCAACTTGCGGCCATCGAACAGGCGATCGAAATAGCGAAGAATGTCCGGGCCGAGAAAGTCCTCGAACGATTCCACTTGGTGGTCGAACGATGCGAACACCACGCCGCCACGCACCGCGACCTTGAGCTTGGTCAGGCCGTGATCGGCGAGCTTGAAATCCGCCGGCATGCCGCCCTGCACCACGCCATCGCGCTTGACGCCGTGACGCATCGGCACGCCGCGCAATCGGCCATCGAGCGCGTAATTCCACTGGTGATAAGGGCAGACGAAAGCGTCGCGATTGCCATGACGCTCTCGGCAGAAGGCCACGCCGCGATGGGCGCAGGCGTTCTCGACGACATGAATCGCGCTATCCATCGCCCGTACCAGCAGCACCGAGCGCTCGCCGACATTGGTGCGCTTGAAGTCGCCCGGCTTCGGGATCTCTGCTTCGAGGCCGACATAGCACCAGTGCTTGTCGTAGAAGAAGCGCTGCAGTTCCCGCTTGTGGAGTTCAGGATCGTTGTAGGCGGCGAAGGGAATGCGGCTGGTGCCGCGCTCCCAGCGCAGGGACGACAGTGGAATCGGCGGCGTTTCCAGATGGGGCGCGTTCATCGGACTCAACTCAGGCCAGTTGCGCGAGCAGCGCCGACAACTCGGCTGGCAGGTCCATCATCAGACAGTGACCGCCGGGCAGCCGGTGCAAGGTCCAACCCGGCTTGCCGCTGATCGCTGCTGCCTGCTGCTGGAATGGGCTCGGCTGCCAGCCATCGGCCACGATATAGCTGCGCGGCAAGGCAGCGGCAGCTCCATTGAGCAGCACCGGCACTTGGAAGGTGGCCAGCGCCTGGGGATTGCACTGCCGCTCCATCCATTCAGTGGTAGCAGGGGTCTGGCCGAACAGCGCGCCGGGAATCGGCGGCACCAGGCCGTCGTTGTCCTTGGCCTGAAAGAAGTGGCCGATGAAGATCGCCGCCAGCTCCGGCGGCAGATTGCGGCGTATGCAATCGGCCAGACATTCGCCGTGCTCGGGCACGAAGGCATCGAGATAGACCAGATGGCGGATCTTCGATGCCGCGCGATCGGCCGCCGCCGTGATCACCATGCCGCCATAGGAGTGGCCGACCAGGATCACGTCGCTGAGTTCTTCGGTTTCGATCACCCCCAGCACATCACGCGCATGGGTTTCCAGCGTAATGCGCTCGTTGCCGAGGTGCCGACTCTGGCCATTGCCGGTCAGGGTCGGCGTGAACACCGTGTGGCCCTGGGCGCGCAGCGTGTTCGCGACCTCGCGCCAACACCAGCCGCCGTGCCAGGCACCGTGAATCAGGACATAAGTGGCCATGCGTTTCGCTCCGCGTCTACCTTCGTTGGCTTACTTCGCAACCCGTACTTCGATGCCGGCCAGGCCGACAATGGTCCCGAGCATCACGTCACCCGGCAGCACCGGATTCACGCCTTCCGGCGTGCCGGTCATGATCAGATCGCCCGGCTCCAGGGCTTCGTACATCGATAGCTGGGCGATCGATTCGGCAACCGACCAGATCAGCTTGTTGATGTCCGACGCCTGCCGCGGCTGGCCGTTGACGGTCAGCGCGATCGCGGCGTTTTCGGGATGGCCGATGTCGGCCGCGCGGGCAATCGCGCCGATCGGCGCCGAAGCAGCGAAGGACTTGCCGAACTCCCAGGGCCGGCCTTTGTCGCGGGCATCGAGTTGCAGATCGCGGCGCGTCATATCGAGGCCGACGGCGTAGCCGTAGACGTGATCGAGCGCAGCCTCGATGCTGATGTCGGCACCGCCCTTGGCAATGGCGACAACCAGTTCGATCTCGTGGTGGAAATTCTTGGTCCGCGGCGGATAAGGAATCGTCACCGGGCCAGCAGCATCGACAGCCGCCTGCGCCGGCTTCATGAAGAAGAATGGCGCTTCGCGATCGGGATCGCGGCCCATCTCGCGCGCGTGTGCGGCGTAGTTGCGGCCGACGCAGAAGATGCGATTGACCGGAAAACGGGCATCGCTGCCGGCGATGGTCAGGCTGCGTTGCGGCGGCGCGGAGACGGCGTAGGTCATGGCTTGATCCATTGAATCGACAGGCGCTAAAGACGTTCCTCGCGCCACAGGCCCAGCGCCTGTTGCACGGGACGATCGGAAAAACTGAACAGCATCGCGTCACGGCTGGCCCGAAGCTTCAGCGTGTGCCAGGACGGCACGACAAAGACATCATTCTCGGCGTAGCGATACGTCTGGCCGGCGATCTCGGCTTCACCCTCGCCTTCCAGGCAGACGTGGATGGTGCCGTCAGTGCCGCGCAAGCCTCGGGTCTCGAAACCGGCCGGCAGCCACTGCGTGAACGCGGCGATGGTCGGCATCGGCGAGGCGCCGGTCGCCGGATTGACGTAGCGCAGCTTGTGGCCGAGGTGCGGATCAGGCACGCCGGCCGAAGCAATCGCCTGCAGCGAAGCGCGGGTCTTGTCGTGCGGATAGACAAAGACGCGGGTCGGATCCGCCGCCTTCGGCGCGTAATCCATCGGCAGCAGGTTCGAGCCATAGCGCGCCAGCGCATCGCCTTCAGGACGAGCGACCGACTGCGTATGCGTGGCCGCCTTCTCGGCGAAACCGGCGTCGAGGAAGCGCACCGTGGGGATGTCGAGACCATCGAGCCAGACCACCGGCTGATCACCGAGGTTGCCGTGATCGTGGAAGGTCCAGGCCGGCGTGATGATGAAATCGCCACGGCGCATCGTCGTGCGCTCGCCATCGACCGCCGTGTAGGCACCTTCGCCATCAAGCACCAGCCGCAAGGCCGACTGCGTATGACGATGCGCCGGCGCGACCTCGCCCGGCAGAATCAGCTGCAGGCCGGCGTACAGCGATTGCGTGATGCAGGACTGGCCGCGCAAGCCAGGGTTCTCGAGGATCAGCACGCGGCGCTCGGCTTCCTCGGCGGTGATCACTTCGCCAGCTTCCATCACGTATTGGCGCAGTTCTGCGTAGCGCCAGAGTGCGGGCTGCGCCGGCGAACGCGGCGACGGTGGCACCAGCGCACCGAGCACTTCCCACAGCGGCGTCAGGCCATGGGCAGCGATGCGATCGTAGTAGGCACGGCGTTGCGCGGACATCCTGGCTCTCTCTTCCAACGGCGGCCGGTACGTGCCGGCTGCCTCATTGATGAGCGCATCATTCCCGCATTGCCATCATCAGCCAATAGAATCTGATGAATACGTATCATCACCGTTGTGAATGTCTAGCCGGATGAAGCCCGTATGGAACTGCGTGATCTCGATCTGAACCTGCTGGTCGTTTTTCGTCAGCTGATGCTCGAACGCCGCGTGTCGCGCGCGGCCGAAAGCCTGGGCCTCACGCAGCCTGCAGTCAGCAACGCTCTGGCGCGGTTGCGCCGGTTGCTGGGCGACGAACTGTTCCTGCGCAGCTCGCGCGGCATGGAGCCGACGCCGTTTGCGGAAAGTCTAGCCGAGCCGGTCAGCCACGCGCTGGGCCTGCTGCATGGCGCGGTCAATCAGCGCAGCGAGTTCGATCCGGCCACCAGCGAGCGGGCGTTCACGATCGGCATGACCGACATCGGCGAAATCTATTTCCTGCCGGTGCTGATGGAAGCGCTTTCAACGGCGGCGCCGAAGCTGGTGATCAGCACCGTGCGCAACACGGCGGTGAACCTGCGTGAAGCAATGGAATCCGGGCAGGTCGATCTGGCGCTGGGTCTGCTGCCGCAGCTGAAAGGCGGCTTCTACCAGCGGCGCCTGTTCAAGCAGCCTTATGTCTGCCTGCTGCGCCGCGGCCACAAGCTCGACAAGCGGGTGATCACCGCGAAGGAGTTTTCAGCGGCCGAGCATGTCGTCGTGGTTTCGGAAGGCACCGGCCACGGCAAGGTCGATGAGCTGCTGGAGCGCAACGGCATCATTCGCCGCATCCGGCTGACGGTGCCGCACTTCATCTCCGTTGGTCACATCCTGAGCCGCAGCGACATGATCGCGACCGTGCCACTGCGCTTCGCGGAAACCATTGCCGCGCCGTTCGGGCTGGTGCATGTGAAACATCCGGCGACGCTGCCGGAGATCGCGATCAATCTGTTCTGGCACGCCAAGCAGCATCAAGACCCGGCGAACCGCTGGCTGCGCGAGCTGCTGTTGCAGCTTCATACGCAGCCGCCCAAGGCTTAGGCGATCAAGGCTCGCAAGGCATCGCCCGGACTCGGCTGGCGCATCAGCGATTCGCCGATCAGGAAGCGGCACACGCCGGCCGCAAGCATCCGCTGCACATCGGCTGGCGCGCCGATGCCGCTTTCGGTAATCACGTCGTAGCCGGCGGGAATGCCATCGAGTAGCTCGATCGTCGTTTCCAGCCGCGTCTCGAAGGTCCGCAGATTGCGGTTGTTGATACCGAGCAGCACGGGCGTCTTGAGGTCCAGCGCCAGCATCGCGTCGCGCTCCGGCTGGTCGTGCACTTCGATCAGCACGTCCATCTCCAGATCCTGCGCGAGCCGCGCGAGTTCGCCGAGCCGCGTCGATTCCAGTGCTGCGGCGATCAGCAGCACGCAATCCGCGCCGATCGCGCGGGCTTCGATGATCTGGATTTCGTCGATCAGGAAATCCTTGCGGATCACCGGCAGCGACGTGTGCTGGCGCGCCTCGACGAGGTAATCGTTATGGCCCTGGAAGAACTGCTCGTCGGTCAGCACGCTGAGGCAGGCCGCGCCGCCGCGCGCGTAATCCTCGGCCAGCCAGCCAGGATTGAAGTCTTCTCGGATCAGGCCTTTCGAGGGGCTGGCCTTCTTGATCTCGGCGATCACGCCGGCGCCCGCCGCGGCCTTCGCTGACAGCGCCGCGGCAAAACCGCGCGGTGACGGTTGTGCCAATGCGATGCGTTCCAGATTGCCGATCGCGATGCGGCCTTGCAGCTCGGCGATCTCGATGCGCTTGCGGGCGAGGATGGTTTCGAGGATGTCGCTCATGTGCTCAGGTTCCGGAAGCAGCAGCGCGCGTCGCCGCGACATAGGCATCGACCTTCGCACGAGCGGCACCACTGGCAATCGCCGCCGTCGCGCGGACGATGCCATCGGAGATCGAACTGGCGACATTAGCGGCATACAGCGCGGCACCAGCATTCAGACAGACGATGTCGCGCGCCTGGCCGGCGATGTTGTCGAGCGCTTGCAGCAGGCGCTGCTTCGAATGCGCAGCGTCATCGACTTTCAGATTGCGGCTGGCCGCCATCGCCAGGCCGTAGTCTTCGGGATGGATGTCGTACTCGCGGATCTGGCCATCGCGCAGTTCACCGACCAGGGTCGCGGCGCCAAGCGAAATCTCGTCCATGCCATCGCGGCCCCAGACCACTAGCGCACGCTGCACGCCGAGCTTCTGCAGCACGCGAACCAGGATGCCAACCAGATCCGGATGGAACACGCCCATCAGGATGTTCGGCGCGCTGGCCGGATTGGTCAGCGGGCCGAGGATGTTGAAGATCGTCCGCACGCCCATTTCGCGGCGCACGGCGGCGACGTTCTTCATCGCCGGGTGATGACGCGGCGCGTACATGAAGCCGATGCCAGTCGTGCTGAGACAGCGCGCGACTTGCTCCGGTGACAGATCGATATCTGCGCCGAGCGCTTCGAGTACATCGGCACTGCCGGATTTCGAGGACACGCTGCGATTGCCGTGCTTGGCGACTTTTGCGCCCGCAGCTGCGGCGACGAACATCGATGCGGTCGAGATGTTGAAGGTGTTCGAGCCATCGCCGCCGGTGCCGACGATATCGACCAGATGCGCGTCCGCGGCACCGCCCGGCGTTGGCACCTTCAGCGCGAACTCGCGCATCACCATTGCCGCTGCGGCGATCTCGCCGACGGTTTCCTTCTTGACGCGCAGGGCGGTCAGGATTGCCGCCGTCATCACCGGGGTGACGTCGCCGCGCATGATATGGCGCATCAGCGAGATCTTCTCGTCATGAAAGATTTCGCG
>NZ_CAISIQ010000412.1 GCF_903885465.1 uncultured Nevskia sp. | reverse complement strand
GTCGCAGGCCGCGCCGGGATACTGGTTGTCACGCCAGGTGCCACCGACTTCGCTGCCGCGCTCGACGATGGCGACATCGGTGATGCCGGCAGCGCGAAGACGGATCGCCGCGCCAAGCCCGGCAAAGCCGGCGCCGACGATCAGCACTTCCACCACCTTCACGGCAACGGGATCGGCAGCGCGACGTGAACGACGGCCGGCAACGGGGGCTTCATCTTGATACTGGGTCATCGTTTATCTCTTGTGCTGTTGCTCCTTCCTGCGCACGCGGGGGAAGGCTGGGATGGGGGCATTGGGGCGGAGTGCAGCGTTCGGGGCCAAACGCCCCTCCCCCGCTTAGGCGTCGCAGGTGACTGACATTGAGTCAGTCACCTGCGGGCCACGCGCCCCCGCAAGCGGGGAGGGAGAAAGACTTGCTCAGGCCGCCGTCTTCCAGGTCAAACCCTTGACCCAGGTCGGCGTCGCCTTCAGCCAGCGGCGCGGGTAGTAGTCAGTCAGACGCACCAGCGCATCGACCGGCACGTGGTACAGCGACTTGCGATTGACGACCATCGCCGACTGGTTGCTGATGATCTGGAACCAGGGATTGCGGCGTCCCTGCTCGGTGCGGCCGCCGATCTTCTTGTACTTGTTCATCGCTTCGTACAAGCGCTCTTCCTTGAGGCCGAGCTTCACCAGGTTGTCGCGCATGCGATTGAGCAGCGGCAGATAGGCAGCGATGCCGATCAAGAGCTTCGGGTTCAGCAAGGTGCCGGCAGTGCGCACTGCGAGCTGGTAGGTCTTGCCGTAACCCATCATTTCCAGTACGTGGAAGCCGACGCCGAGATGGCGCGCTTCGTCCTCGTTGATCTTCTCGAACGCGGCGTGACAGACCGGGTCCTGGACGGTGTCGAGCAGGAACTTGCAGAGCGCGCCGTCGAGCGCGATTTCCAGACTCGGGATCACCGAGCCGAGCACTTCCAGTGGCATCTCGTCGCTGTAGGTATCCAGCCAGTCGATGACCAGCCGCAGGTTGATGTTCGGTTCCGGCAGGATCGGATTGTCGTGATCGCCTTCGAGCATGCCCCAGCGCTTCATCAGCGCCATCTCGACATTGGCGTGGCGCTGTTCTTCAGCGTGGAAGTAGCGATAGATCTCGGCCAGCGTGTCGTTCGGCGCTTTCTTCGCCATCGCCGCGAAGGCGCGGGCGCCGACGTGCTCGATCCACATCAGATCGGCCATGAACACTTTCAGCTTGGCGTACTGCTCGACGTTCTCGGTGACCAGTTCGCGGCCCGGCGCATCCCAGTCGATATCGGCCAGCGCCCACTGGGTGTTCTTGATCTTGACCAGCATCTTGTCGATGTCGAGTTGCATGGTTTCGGTTCCGTTTTTTTTGGAAGGGATTCGAGGTTTCAGGCGCGATTGCCAGCGAGGCGGTTCAGCCAGCCGATGCCGCGGCCGTAGCCGACTGGCGCGAAGCGCTTCATGCGCCAGATCAGCTTGGCGTCGACCTGCGGCAGCACGTAAAGCTGGTTGCGATCGAGCGCATCGAGCGTGGTCTTGGCAACGCTCTCGGGAGTGACCGAAGTCCACTGCATCAGCCGCTCGGCCATCTTCGAAGAGCTTTCGCTGATCCGGCCGTCCTTGACGATGTTGGTGGCGATGAAGGTCGGGCACAGCGCGGTGATCTTGATGCCGGTGCCGGTGAACTCCGAGGCCAGCGTTTCGCTGAGCGCCAGCACGGCGGCTTTCGATACGTTGTACGGGCCCATCAGCGGCGCGGCGGCGAAGCTCGCGGTGGAGCCGACATTGACGATGCCGCCACGGCCGAGCGCGCGCAGCTTCGGCGCGAACACATGGCAGCCGTGGATCACGCCCCAGAGGTTGACGCCGAGCACCCAGCGCCAGTCGTCGATCGGTGTCTCGCCAACGACGCTGCCACCGGCGCCGACACCGGCGTTGTTGATCACCAGATCGACCGGCCCGGCCAGCCACTGTTCGGCTTTTACGGCCATCTTCTCGACCTGTTCGAGCTTCGACACGTCGCAGGCGATGGCGGTGGCCTGGCCGCCGGCAGCGCGGATCTGGGCAGCGGTTTCCTCAGCAGTTGCCAGCTTCAGATCGGCGCAGACCACACGGCCGCCGCGGGCGCCGAGTTCCAGCGCAAATGCACGGCCGATACCGCTTCCAGCACCCGTGACCACTGCGGATGCGCTTCTTGATACCTTTCTGCTCGACATCGCTGCTCCTCGTTCTTGGCCTTGTTGAATGTCAATGTCACTAAATGACAGTGACATTGATTGATGGCAAGATAATCCGAGCTATTGTTCGGATTCAATTCGGAAACGGCGGGATAACGAGGGCGATGGCCAGGAAACCGCAGCAGGAGCGTTCAAAGGCGACGATGCAGGCGATCGTCGAAGCCGGCTTCATCAGCCTGCAGACGCATGGCCTGGCGCAGACCACGACGCGGCATATCGCCGACATCGCCGGTGTCGGCGTCGGCTCGCTGTACGAGTATTTTCCGAACAAGGAAGCCGTGTTCAAGGCGATGAACGCGCACCTGACCACGGAGATCGTCGCCATGGTGCGCGCGCTGATGCCGAGCCTGGTGCGCCTGGACATCCGGCCGATGGTGATCCGCCTGCTCGGTCATTTCCGCGAGTTGCTGAACCGCAACGACGGCCGTTATCTGAAGTACGCCGGCTTCTCGATGCACGCCGAGCGCAGCCGCCAGCTCGAAGCGATCCAGCAGCTGCTGGTCGAATTGATCATGCAGTACGCGCTGCACAACCCGCAGTTGACTCGGCTCAGGAATCTGCCGGTGATGAGCTATATCTTCATCCACGGCAGCGTGTTCACGATCATCCGCCACCTGAGCGAACCGAACCCGAACATCAGCTTCGAGCAGCTCTCGGAAGGCCTGGCCGAGATGATTGCCAGCTATGCGGAAGCGGAACTGGCAAAGCTCGATGCCGCGCCGCCGTCCTGATTACTCGGCTGCCTGACCGCCGTACGGCAGCTGCACGCTGAACTTGGTGCCGCGACCAAGCACCGAGGACACCTCGAGCGGCACCTGCAGCTGCAAGGCCGCTTGCTTGACCAGTGCCAGGCCCAGACCCAAGCCCTCGCTTTCCGGATTCAGTTGCTTGAAGGGCGAAAAGATCGCCTCCTGCTGACTCGGAGCAATGCCCACGCCGGTGTCGTAGACGCAGACCTCCAGCCCTTTGCGCCGCCGCCGGCAGCCAATCAGGATACGGCCGGTGCGGGTGTACTTGATGGCGTTGCCGACCAGATTGCCGAGGATCGAACTCATCAATCGCCGATCGCTGAGCACTTCGGCGCTGGACGGCACCACGTCGAGCTGAAGGCCTTTCGAGGCGGCATGCAATGCCCAGCTCGGGCCGAGCGCATCGAACAGCTCGGCCATTTGAAAGGGCACCCGCAGGGGCGCCGCTTCTTCGGTGGAGCCACCGCTGGTAGCAGCCGTCACCAGACCATCCAGCTGCTCGACCAGCGAGTCCACCGCGCGCTGCGCAAGGCCGAGCTGACGCGGCATCGAAGGATGTGTCGGGGCCGCGAGCCCGGTGGCGATCGCATTGGAAATGATGCTCAGCGGCTGACGAAGATCGTGCCCGGCAACGGCCATCAGGTGCGCCTGCCTTTCGGCGATTTCCAACGACAGCCGCAAGGCCTTGCGCAGCTCCAGCAGCGCCATCGTCTGACGCGCCAGGCCCTTCAGGAAGCCGCGCTGATCATCGGTAAGTTGCCGAGGTTTGCGGTCCAGCACACAGACCGTTCCCAGCGCGATTCCCTCGGACGTGCGCAGCACCGCGCCGCCGTAGAACCTCACGAATGGCTCGCCGGTCACCAGCGGGTTCTGGGCAAAACGGGGATCCGCGGCCAGATCGGAGATTTCGAAGAACTCGTACTGGCGAATGGCATGCGCGCAGACGGAAGCCGAGATCGGGGTTTCACGGCAGGCCAGGCCCTGCTCGCTTTTGAACCACTGGCGGGATTCGTCGACCAGACTGATCAGCGCGATCGGAACGTCCAGCGCAAACATCGCCGAGCGTGTGATGTCGTCGAACGCGGGCTCTACCGGCGTGTCCAGCACGCGGTATTCGCCGAGAACCGTGACTCGATCCCGAATGGGTTCCTGATCGCTGCCCGTCATGATCGGCGGAAGGTGTGCTGGATACGTCTGGGGATGAAGGCGGATGACCATATTCGCAGCGCGCCACTGATCTCTGAACGCCTGCACCAATGAGGGTTCTCCCTCGCGATCTTACTTCGCCCGCCTCGCCGTCTGTAGGTGATCGGGAATCTTTCCCGGGACACCCAACAGGCGCCCCGGACAATAAAAAACCCCTGATCTCGCAGAGGTTCCGATAAGTCCAGCGGCGTACAGCTGCGCAAAAATGGTGGGTCGTCTGGGACTCGAACCCAGGACCAACGGATTAAAAGTCCGATGCTCTACCGACTGAGCTAACGACCCCCGTTTCGCGAGGCGCGGATTATAGCTGCAACAGCCTTGCCATCGGCGAGCGATTCAGGAAACCGCGTAGCGGGTCGGATCAGGCAAGCCGGCGGCAGCGAAACCCTCGCGGCGCAGACGACAGGAATCGCAGCGGCCGCAGGCGCGGCCTTCACTGTCGGCCTGATAGCAGGACACGGTTTCGGCGAAGTCGACGCCGAGCGCCGTGCCGCGACGAATGATCTCCGCCTTGCTCAAGCGGATCAGCGGCGTCTCGATCTTCAGTGCGGTGCCTTCGACGCCGGAACGGGTCGCCAGCTGGGCGACTTTCTCGAAGGCTTCGATGAACTCGGGCCGGCAGTCCGGGTAGCCGCTGTAGTCGACGGCGTTGACGCCGATGTACAGCGCTTCAGCGCCCTGTACTTCGGCGAGACCCATGGCTAGCGACAGGAACAGCGTGTTGCGCGCCGGCACGTAGGTGATCGGAATGCCAGGCGTCTCACCCTCGGGGACATCGATCGAGCTGTCGGTCAGCGCCGAGCCGCCGATCAAATCGAGATTGACGTGGATCAGACGATGGGAGGCGGCACCGAGCCTGGCCGCGACCCGCACCGAAGCGTCGAGCTCGGCACTGTGACGCTGACCATAGGCCACGCTCAGGCAATGGCAGACATAGCCTTCGCTGCGGGCGATGGCCAGCGCCGTCGCCGAATCGAGTCCGCCGCTGAGCAATACGACGGCTTTTCGTTGTCCCGCCATCTGCAACTCCTGATCAATGGTTCTCTGCCGTCCCTGGCGAGACGACGCACTCTTGAACGACCGCCGGCCCAGCCAATCCATGGCTGGGCGTGCCAGCGATCGCTAGCGCCCCGGTTCCGCGCCCCAGAGCAGCTTGTGCAACTGCATCTGGAAACGCACATGCAAGCGATCGGCGACGATCCAGTCGGCCAGGTCACGGGCGGCGATCTGGCTCGCGCTCGGCGAAAACAGCACGGTGTGGCGCTCGCACAAACCATGCTCGGCAACGATGGCTTTTGCCCAGTCGTAATCGGCACGGCTGCACAACACGAACTTGATCTGGTCCTGCGGATTCAGCAGCGGCAGGTTGGCCCAGCGGTTGCGTTCGACCTCATCGGAACCCGGCGTCTTGATGTCGAGAATCTTGACCACGCGGGGATCAACAGCGGACACATCGATGGCGCCGCTGGTTTCCAGCGATACCGTGTAGCCGGCATCGCAGAGCGCGGTCAGTAGCGGCAGACAGGCTTTCTGGGCCAGCGGCTCGCCACCGGTCACGCAGACGTGGCGGACGCCATGGCTGGCGACGGTGGCCAGTACCTCGGCCTGCTCGTGCCAGCGGCCGCCGTGGAAGGCGTAGGCGGTGTCGCAGTACTGGCAGCGCAGCGGGCAGCCGGTCAGGCGCACGAACACGGTCGGGCAGCCGACGAAAGTCGACTCGCCCTGCAACGACAGAAAGATTTCAGTGAGCTTGAGACGAGTCGCCGATGCTGCCGGGCGCGTCTGGCGTCCGGACTCGACGGCGATGGAACTCACAACTCAACCTGCTCAGTGCAACTGGCTGAGCCGGGTGCGTGCCTGGGGGGCAGCGCTGGAATTCGGGAACTCCTTGATCACGCGGTTGTAGGCCGCCTTGGCCTGATCCGCTTTCTTCTGGTCCTGCTGGATGATGCCGGTCTTCAGCAGCGCATCCGGAACCTTCGGACTGGCCGGGAATTTCTCGAGCAGCGAGCGATAGCTCGTCAGCGCGTTCGGATAATCCTTCTTGATGTAGTAGGACTCACCGCTCCAGTACCAGGCGTTATCCGAGTAATTGCCCTGCGGGTACTTGACGAGCATGGCCTTGAAGCCGGCCGTTGCTTCGTCGTACTTGCCAGCCTTGAGCTGGTCAAAGCTCTTCAGGTAAAGCGCTTCTTCATCAGCAGCGGTGCTGAGCGGCACATTCGATGGCGGAGCCACCGTGCCACCGAACTGCTGCGCAGCGGGATCACCCGATACGCCACCGATGCTGCCATCAGCCGTTCCGATCGCATGCGCTTCCAGTGCCTTGATGCGGGCATCGAAAGAGGTGATCGCTTCCTGCTGACGCCGTTCCGACTGATCGAAGTCGTAACGCAGCTGCTCGATCAGGCCACGCAGCTTGCCCAGATCTTCGCTGACCTTCTGATCACGGCCGGCATCGACCGTGGTCTGGCGTCGCGAGACTTCCGCGAGCTTGGTCTCGACAGCCTGCAGGCGCCGCTCTTCAGGACTCAGCGCCTGCTGGCCGTTGATCGGCCCGCCGTAATTGTTCGCAGCACATCCAGTCAGTGCCAGCACCGCAAGCAGCGGTGCCAGCCTGGCCGAACGAATGATGCGACGACGTGCAGCAACAATCACGGCGGCCGACATTCGACTTACTGACCGACGATTTCGACGCGACGATTCTGCGACCACGACGCTTCGTCATGACCCATCGCGACCGGCTTCTCTTCGCCGTTCGAGGTCAGTTCGAGCTGGCTGGCGGAAACGCCGGCCGACTGCAGCGCGGCGCTGACAGCGGCCGAACGACGCTCGCCGAGCGACAGGTTGTACTCACGCGTGCCGCGCTCGTCGGTGTTGCCCTGCAGCTGGGCCTTCGAGGTCGGGTTGGCGGTCAGGTAGCGCGCCCAGGCAGCGACGACGTCCTTCGACTCGGCCTTCAGATCGCTCGAATCGAAGTCGAAGTAGACGATGCTCTGAGCCGAGGCCGGGGTGCTGGCGCCGGTGCTCTTGCCGCCAGCCGAGGTGGCAACGCCGCCCTGGGAGGTGGACGTCGGCGAAACCGCATCTGCCGGGGCGTTGGCATTCTTGTCACCGGTGCTGGAGCAGCCGGTGGCGATAGCGGCGACAGCGAGGGTTGCGCAGACGAACCACTTGTTGTTCAACATTTTTCAAACTCCTTGACGACGATTTTGTTGGCGATGATGAACCCTTGCGGGTGACAAGCTGAAGAACCGCAATAAAGCAGACAAATCAGGGCTTGGTGTACGGTGCCCAGGCCGGTTCCCGGACATCGCCGGTGTGCCGCAAACGTTGGCGGATGGAGCCATCAGTCGAAACCGTGGCGAGCTCGGCACCGGAGGAACCTTGTCGTGTGTAAATCACGACCGCGCTGTTGGGCGCAAAACTGGGACCTTCATCCAGGGGGCCGTCGCTGACCAGGCGCATGACGCCCGTTGCGATATCCACAAGCCCGATACGATAACCGGATCCATTGTAATTAACCAGTGCAAGAGTCTTGCCATCGGGCGAGAAGCGCGGCTGTTCATTGCGGCGTCCTTCGAAAGTCAGCCGCTTCGCTTCACCGCCGTCGATGCTCATCGTGTAGATCTGCGCGGTGCCGCTGCGATCGGACAGGAAAGCAACGGTGCGGCCATCGGCGGAGACCGTCGGCGAGGTATCGATGGCGAAGCTGTCGGTGAGCCGGCGACGGCTCTTGGTCGCCAGATCGATGACGTAGATGTCCGCGTTCTTCTGGAAGCTCAGCGTCACCACCAGCTTGGTGCCGTCCGGCGTCCACGACGGCGCGCTGTTGATGCCTTTCTCGCCTAGGAAGGTCACGTATTCGCCGGTCGCAGGCGTCTGGATGATGATCTTCGAGCGGCCATCCTCGAAGGTGACATAAGCGATGCGGCGGCCATCCGGCGACCACGACGGCGACAGCAGCGGCTCGAAACTGCGGGCGATCTCGCGCGGATTCTCGCCATCGGCATCGGCCCAGATCAGCTTGAACTGGCGGCGCCCGCCGGTCTGGATCGAGGTGACGTAGGCAATTCGGGTATCGAAGATCCCCTTGGTGCCGGTCAACTTCTCATAGATCTGGTCGGCCACCTTGTGCGCCATCGACCGCCATTCGGTCGCCCGGGTCGCGGTGGCTTCGATGGTCATGATCTTCTGAGTGCGGAATACGTCGTACAGCTCCGCTGTTGTTTTTGCACCACCACCCGGCAGGATCTGCACCTGACCGATCACCAGCGCTTCCTGACCGAGTGCGCGCCATGTGCGGTAATCGACCTGCGGCTCGGTCACCGGCAGCGGATCGAAACCTTTCATGTCGGCGCGCGCCAGCGAAAGGAACTGGCCGCTGCGGTCGAGATCGGCAGCAACGATCTGGGCGACATCAACCGCCCCGCCCGGCGCCTGCTGGAAAGGCACGACGGCGATCGGCTGGGCCCGCTTGGACCCGCCGACGACGGTGATATCGAGATCGGCTTGCGCCGCGAGACTCGCGATCAGCAGGCATCCGGTGAGCAGTCTTCTGAGCATGTCTTGATCCGTTTTTACGAGTAGGTCGTGTGGACTTACTGCGGTTTGAAAGTGATGTTGACGCCCGACTGGAACGCCCGGGAATCCTTGGGCAACGGCATCGGGCTGGCTTTGTAGACAGCGCGAATCACCGAATCGTCGATCAGTGCGTTGCCGCTCGATTTCCGAATCGTGGCCGACTGCACTTCACCGGTGGCCGACAACTGCATGTTGACCACGCAGACGATGCTTTGATCGGCCGTGCCGGGCGGACGGGTCCAGACACGCTGGATCGCCGCCACCAGCTGCGTACCCCAGATGCTGACTTCCTGCGCGGTGCGCTCGGCCACTTCGGCACCCATCGCCGCAGACAGCTCCGCCTCCATCGCGCGTTTCGCTTCGGCTTCGCGCTTGGTCTGCTCGGCTTTTTTCTTCTTGTCGGCGGCGAGGCGCTTTTCCTCTTCCTCGATCGCCGAGCGCGCGAGATCGTCCTGGCGCTGCTTGTCTTCGGCTTCCTTCTTTTTCTTGGCGTCTTCGGCGACTTTCTTCTTGTCGGCGAGTTCGTCGGCCTGCTTCTTCAGCAACGCTTCCTGGGCAGTCTTCAGCTCGGCGGCTTTCTGCTCGGCCGCTTTCTGTTGCTGCTGCTTGGCCTCCTGTTCCTGCTGCTGCTTGCGCTGGGCTTCGTCCGGCTTCGGCGGCTCGGGCGGCGCTTCGGGCTTCGCCGGTTCCGGGGCCGGCGGCTCGGGTGTCGGCTCCGGCTTCGGCGCAGCATTCGGCTTCGGCAATTCATTCGCCGAAATCAGCTGCCCCTGAATGATCGACACCGGCTCGGGCACGCGGCCGCACTGCACGCCGCTGAACAGCAGCCCGAACACCGCGAGATGCAGCGCAACGGCTGCAACGATATGGCGCGTCTGAACCTTCATCCGCGCTCGGGTTTGGCGGAGGCTGCCCGTGGCACCGTCGGCGCATCGGTAACGAAGCCGATCTTCGCCGCACCGGCCGCCTGCAGCAGCGACATGCCGTTGGCGACCCGGTCGTACTTGACGCCCTTGTCGGCGCGGATCAGCACCATCGTCTGCGGCTTGTTGCGCAGGATCGCGCCGACCCGATCGATCACCGTCTGGTCTTCCAGCGCCTTCTTGGCATCACCGCCGGCATCGAGGAAATACTCGCCGCGAGCACTGACGAACAGGGTCAGCGGCTCGTCATCAGCAGACAGCGTTTCCGCGGTCGCCTGCGGCAGTTCGACATCGATGCCCTGGGTCATCAGCGGCGCAGTGACCATGAAGATCACCAGCAGCACCAGCATCACGTCGATGTACGGCACCACGTTCATTTCGGCGCTCAACCGCCGCTTGCCCTTCTTGGGCGATACCGAACCCGCCATTAGCCGGCCCTCGAGCCGCCGCGCAGGCCGCGATCGACGATGCCGGTCAGCTCTTCGGCGAAGGTCGAGAAGCGATTTTCAAGGCGATCGACGCGGGCGACGAAGAAGTTGTAAGCGACGACTGCCGGAATCGCCGCGAACAGGCCGATGGCGGTGGCGATCAGCGCCTCGGCGATGCCTGGTGCCACCTGTGCCAGGGTGGTTTGCGCCG